>NZ_MAQZ01000125.1:0-230030 GCF_001756285.1 Frankia sp. CgMI4 | reverse complement strand
CTACGAGGACGACGTGCACCGCCGGCTGATGGTGAAGCCGGGGCTGACCGGCCTGTGGCAGATCAGCGGCCGGTCGGACCTCGAATGGGACGAGTCGGTCCGTCTCGACCTGCGCTACGTCGAGAACTGGTCACTGGCGATGGACTTCGTCATCCTCTGGCGCACCGTGTTCGCCGTGCTGCGTCGCGAGGGGGCGTATTAGGGGGCCCGCATGATCAGCTAGTCAGCCAGCCGGCGTGGCGTAGGTGGTCGATGATCCGGTCCACGGCGTCCTCGGCGGAGAGCTCCGCGGTGTTCACCGTGACGTCGGCGTCGGTCGGCGTCTCGTACGGATCGGACACGCCGGTGAAGGCGGGCAGGACGCCTGCGCGCGCCTTGGCATAGAGCCCCTTGCGGTCCCGCGCCTCGCACACCTCCAGCGGTGTGGACACGTGTACCAGCACGAATCCGCCGCCTGCGGCCCGGACCATCCCCCGGACCTGGGCGCGCACGTCGGCGTACGGCGCGATCGGCGCGCACACCGCGGTGCCTCCGGCTCCCGCGACCTGGGCCGCGACGAAGCCGATCCGTCGGACGTTGATATCGCGGTCGGCGCGGGAGAATCCCAGTCCCTGGGACAGGTGGGTCCGCACGACGTCCCCGTCGAGCAAAGTGAGCCGGCGTCCGCCGTATTCCAGCAGTCGACAGACGAGCAGGCCGGCCAGCGTCGACTTCCCGGAGCCGGACAGCCCGGTGAGAAACACGGTCAGGCCCCGCTTCGAACGTGGTGGGATGGCGCGGGAGAGCTCCGCGGCCACCGTCGGCGGGGTCAGTTCGGCCGGTATCGGGTTGCCAGCGTCGAGCAGCGAGGCCAGCTCCATCCGCCCGGGTGCCCCGATCGCCGGCCCGATGAGGCTGCCGGTCAGGCCGTAGAAGCTGGCCAGATGCGCCCGCTGGGCGGCGAGTTTCGCCAGTTCGTCGGCGGAGCTCGCCGCCGTCTCCACGCCTGTCCAGGCCGCGCCCGCCGCCGCCCACGCGATGTCCGCCAGGTCCGTCGGCGCTGGGGGGGCGGGCGTCACGGCCGTGGCCGGGCCCGGTACCCCTGCCGCCGCGTCGCTCGGTTTCGCGGATGTTTTCAGGACCGTCGCGCTCATGCCCGGTTCGCGGGGGGTGGCCAGCGCCTCCGACGGGATGACCGGAACGAGGACCAGCAGGCTGCGGTGCTCCGGCGTTCCCGCCTCGCCGGCTTTCGGCCGCCGGTAGGGGTCTGGCGGCGGTTCCGACCGCCGGCCGGCAACACCCGGCGGGCTGATCGCGTCGGCGGCGAGCGCCTCCGAGGAGAGCGTCGCCTCGGCGGCCCGCAACGGGGCGTCAACCGCCTTGAGAGCGGCGAGCAGGCAACGGACCCGCAGGTGATGCTCGGCGTCCGCGGGATCGGCGCCACCCACCGGGGCGAGGACGACACACCGTTTGCCCTGCCGGGTCAGCGCCCGGATCCGGCCCACGTCCGCCGTGTGGAGCAGGCCGTCCGCCCACACCGCCCAGCACGCGCCGGAACCCGCCTCGAGGCTGATCCAGCCTCGGGCGAGCAGCTCGGCCCGGACCTGGGCCGGGGTGAGCCGCAGGCCGGGATGATCGGGGTGGTGGGGCAGCCGGATGCCCTCGACCGTGCCGACTAGCCGGACCCGGGGTCCGTCCGGCCCCCCCGGCTGGTCCGGCAGGGGAATGGTCGTTCGGAGGTGCAGCGCCGCGATCATCACTCCCTCGGTGTCCCGCAGGGCCGCCGTGGAACTCGGTGTCAGTGCCTCGGCCTCGGCCGCGCCGACGACGAGGGTCGGCACCGGCACGCCGTTGATCTCGGGGTCCTCGGGATAACCGGGTTCCGACCCGAAGGCACCGAGCAGCAGCAGTTCCAGCTCGGCGAGCTGGGTCGGGCGCAGGGTCAGCGACGGCCAGGCGACCGACGCGGCCGTCAGCTCCGCGCCCCGGGCCGGCGTCGCCAGGACGGGGGTTGGTCCGGACCCGCCGGACTTGCCAGATCCGCCGGTCACACCGGCGGCACCGTTGGCACCGGACCTGGGGTGGTGATCAGGATCGGGGGCGGGATGGGAGGTGGTACTCACACTTGCGACGGTAGCTGGTGACAGACTCCATCCCAATGAACACCGATGACACCCGCCCGCCGTCCACCGTGCCGGTCGACATCGCGACCGACGAACTCGATGACGACGTCCTGGCCCGACGGTTGGCCACGGACGCCGGCAAACTGCTGTTGCGGATCAGGGAGGAGGTCGGGTTCGCCGAACCCGCGACCCTGCGTGACGCCGGGGACGCGCGTTCGCATCAGCTCCTGACCCGGGCGTTGGCGCGGCACCGCCCGCGGGACGCTGTGCTGTCCGAGGAGGGCGTTGACGACGTCGCGCGGCTGTCCGCGGAGCGGGTCTGGATCGTCGACCCCCTGGACGGCACCCGCGAGTTCGCCGAACCCGGCAGGTCGGACTGGGCGGTGCATGTCGCGCTCTGGCAGGCCGGCGAGCTCGTCTCGGGCGCGGTGGCGCTGCCGGCGCTCGGGTTGACGCTGTCCAGCGCGGGCGGGCTGCCGCCGCAGCTGGYCGGGGCGCGTCCGCCACGGATCGTGGTCAGCCGGACCCGGGCCCCACAGCTGGTCACGGAGGTCGCGGAGGCACTGGGCGCCACCATCGTCCCGATGGGTTCGGCCGGTGCGAAGGCCGGCGCCGTCATCCGCGGGGAAGCCGAGATCTACCTGCACGCCGGCGGCCAGTACGAGTGGGACTCCGCCGCCCCGGTGGCGGTCGCGCGGTCGGCGGGGCTGCACACCAGCCGGCTGGACGGCTCGCCGCTGCGGTACAACCAGCCCGACCCGCTGTTGCCCGACCTGGTCATCTGTGCTGCGAGCTGGGCATCGGAGGTTCTCCGGGCGATCGGCGCCGCGGGGGGCTCCGGCGGTTGAGGCGCGTGCCTGCGGAGTGCGCTCGGAGCGGCCGCGGAGGGTGGCGATTGTCGATCCATGGTTGTTCTGGATGGCGTCGGTCGTGGATGTGGGTCCACCGTGAGGGGCGTAATGCCGCCGAAACCGCCGGCAGGGCCGCCGTGTCCGCTACTTTGGTGGGACACATCGCCTCGACGGGGGGTTTCGCGTGCCGGTGATGGGTTACGAGCTCACCCAGCTGCAGATGCTTGAGGCCGAGGCCGTCCACATCTTCCGCGAGGTGGCCGCGGAGTTCGAGCGTCCCGCCCTGCTGTTCAGCGGCGGGAAGGACTCGATCGTCATGCTCCGGGTCGCGCAGAAGGCCTTCTGGCCCGCGAAGCTGCCGTTCCCCCTGCTGCACATCGACACCGGGCACAACTTCGACGAGGTCCTCGAGTTTCGGGACAGGCGGGCGGCGGAGCTCGCCGCCCGCCTGGTGGTCGGTTCCGTCCAGGCCGCCATTGACGAGGGCGTGCTCACCGAAGACACCCGTCCGGGAGCCTCGCGTAACCAGCTACAGACACCGGTGCTGCTCGACGCCATCGCCGACAACAAGTTCGACGCGGTGTTCGGCGGCGCGCGYCGGGACGAGGAGAAGGCGCGGGCCAAAGAGCGAGTTTACTCCTTCCGGGACGAGTTCGGCCAGTGGGACCCCAAGAACCAGCGCCCCGAGCTGTKGTCGCTCTRCAACGGCCGGCACCGCCCCGGTGAGCACATCCGGGTGTTCCCGCTGTCGAACTGGACCGAGCTCGACATCTGGCKGTACATCGCCCAGGAACGGCTGGAGATCCCCTCCATCTACTACGCGCATCGCCGGGACGTGTTCGAGCGTGACGGCATGCTGCTGGCGGTCACGCCGCTGACCCGCCCCCTGGCCGGTGAGACGGCGGCGCCCCGGCAGGTGCGCTATCGCACGGTGGGCGACATCACCTGCACCGGAGCGGTCGAGTCAACCGCGGCGACCGTCGAGGAGGTCATCGCCGAGGTGGCCACCACCCGGCTCACCGAACGCGGCGCGACCCGGGCTGACGACCGGGTCAGCGAGGCGGCGATGGAGGACCGTAAGCGGGAGGGGTACTTCTGATGGCCGAGTTGCTGCGGGTCGCGACGGCGGGGTCCGTCGACGACGGGAAGTCGACCCTGATCGGGCGGCTCCTCTACGACACGAAGTCGCTGTTCTCCGACCAGCTCGCCGCGGTCGAGCGGACCAGTCGGGAGCGCGGCGACGGCTACGTCGACCTCGCGCTGCTCACCGATGGTCTGCGGGCCGAGCGGGAGCAGGGCATCACGATCGACGTCGCGTACCGTTACTTCGCCACGCCCCGGCGGTCGTTCATCCTCGCTGACACCCCCGGGCACGTGCAGTACACCCGCAACATGGTCACCGGCGCGTCCACCGCCGACCTCGCGCTGCTGCTCGTCGACGCGCGCAAGGGGGTCGTCGAGCAGACCCGCCGGCACGCCTTCCTGACGTCCTTGCTGCGCGTGCCCCATCTGGTGCTCTGTGTGAACAAGATGGACCTCGTCGACTTCGATCGGGACGTCTTCGAGAAGATCAAGGAGGAGTTCCRGCACTTCGCGGCGAAACTGGAGATCGTCGACGTCACGACGATCCCGATCTCCGCGCTGGGCGGGGACAACGTGGTCTCCCGGTCGCCGAGCACTCCCTGGTACGGGGGCAGCTCGCTGCTGCACCACCTGGAGGAGCTCCACATCGCCTCCGACCGCAACCTCATCGATGTGCGCTTCCCGGTGCAGTGGGTGGTCCGRCCGCGGAACGACGACCTGCACGACTACCGCGGGTACGCCGGTCAGGTCGCCGGCGGGGTGCTCAAGCCCGGCGACGAGGTCGTCGTCCTGCCCTCCGGGCTGACCACGCGGATCGTCGGCATCGACACGTTCGACGGCCCGGTTGACGAGGCCTTCCCGCCGATGTCGGTGACCATCCGGCTCGAGGACGATCTGGACGTCTCCCGGGGCGACATGATCGCCCGGCCGATGAACCAGCCGACCGTCGGCCAGGAACTCAACCTGATGGTCTCCTGGATGGTCGACGCCCCGCTGCGCCGCCGGGCCCGGATCGGGATCAAGCACACCACCCGTTCGGTACGGGCGATGGTCACCGACATCTGCTACCGCGTCGACATCGACACCCTGCACCGCGACGAGACCGTCGAGACGCTGGGTCTGAACGACATCGGCCGGATCGCCCTGCGGACGACGTCCCCGCTGTGCTACGACCTGTACCGCCGCAACCGGAACACCGGCAGCGTGCTGCTCATCGACGAGTCGACCGGGACCACTCTCGGCGCCGGGATGATCATCTAGCCGGTGGCGACGGGGAGAGCCGGGGGCCGGGTCAGCCCGGCCGCCGCCCCCAGTCCGGTGGCAGGGAGGATCCCCGGCTGCCGGCCCGGCCGTCGAGGAACGAGATGCGGTCGTTGTTCGCGACCATCGCCGGGCTCGCGAGCCAGGCGGCATAGGCACGCCGCTGGGTCGGCGTCATCCGCGCGGACGGACGCGGATTCCCCGAGGCGTCGAGGAAGTTCTCCGCCGGCGAGGTGATGAACCCGTCGGCCCTCGGATCGCCGGTGTAGACGCGGCACGGCCCGCCGGCGGGGGCCACCGCGATCGGCCGGAGCGGGTCACGATCCCGGCGGGCCCAGAGCCGGCGGGCGCTGGTCTCGTAGGCCGCCGCCCAGCCGGGCAGGACCCGGGAGGCGTCTCGCAGGTCCGCGACGACCTGGGCGGGGCGGGTGGTCGGCAGGTCGCTGTAACGGGCCCGGATCCAGGCCTCGATCATCTCCACGGTGACCCCGACGCCCAGATGGACGAAGGTGCCCGGTGGGTTCGTCGGATCGATGGACTTGCCCACCTCCCCGAGCACGTCGAGCAGCACCGCCTGCTGCCGGCGGTGGGCGCCGACCGCGTCGGCATGCTCGCGCAGCACCGCCTCGGTCGCATCGGCGAGGGCGCCGGCGAAGAACGCCTGCGCGCGTTCGACCCGCAGGTAGCCCAATGCCAGGGGGCTCGACGAATACCCGCCGGGGGCCGTTTTCCAGCCCTGGACCGAGGCGGCCACCTGGTCGTCGAGACGAAGACCGTAGGTCGTGACATCCTGGGCGAGCAGACCGGCCAGCGCCCCGCCGCGCAGGCACTCCCGCAACAGCGACTCCCACGCCTCGAGCGGGATCAGCTCGACCAGGGCGGACTGCGCCGCCGCGGCCCCGGCCTGCGGGTCCACCGTGGGACCGGGGACCACGGCGGTGACGGCGTCGTAGAGCTCGTCCCGATAGGTCCGTAGCGCCGGGACGAGGGCCGCCCGCAGCCGGAGGAGCAATGGCCGGTCACCGGTCGCCTGGACGGCCCCGGCCAGCCGGGAGACGAACGAGGCCGAGGCCCGCGGATCGGCACGGCGGCTCTCCTGGCTTCCCGCCGCGGCCACCAGCCGGATCCAGGCATCTTCCAGGGATCGGGCCGTCGCGAGATCCACCGGCAGCGGAAGGGCGAGCACGGCCGCGCCGCGCAGGATGGTGTCGATGTGGTCCGCCGCGAACCGGGCGGCCAGCGCCGGGGTCGCGGCGATGGCGTCCAGCAGCACCCCCTGGTAGTCGGTGACGGTCGGTCGGCCCCGGCTCGTGGGCCCGGCCGCGGCGGGGGCGAGCAGGCCGACGTCGTGYGGCGCCGACGGGGCGACCGCGGCGTCACCTGGTCCGTTACCCGGTCGGTCACCCGGTCCGAAGGCCATCCGGCCCAGCCGGTCTAGCAGCGCACTGTCGAGGCGGGCCGAGGCGAGCAGGGGGGTCAGTAGGACCGTCTCGGCCGTGTCGGTCCTCCCGGCGGTGTTGAACCGACCGAGCCAGGCGGCGTCGAGAGTTCGCCGGTGGCTGTAGGAGGCCAGGGTGGCGCCGAGGATCCGTTCGGCCTCCCGCCGGTCGAAGCCGAGCGGTTCGGGTGGACGGTGGACCATCGGCCCCCGCGACAGTCCCTCCACCCGGTAGAGCAGCCGCGCGAGCCCGTCGGGTCCCAGCGCGTCGTGAAAGCCCAGGACGAAGTCCGGATCGTTCATCCGGGACCGCAGCACGGTCAGCGCGTCACGCGGGGTGACCATGCCTGAGGCGTTTCCGCCCGTTCCGCCCCGGCCCGTTCCGCCCCGGCCCGTTCCGTGCCGGCCTGATCCGTGCCGGTCCGGCTCGTCCCCCCGCAGCGAGTGCGCCAACGCCCGTCCGGCGGCCACGGCCTGCTCGGAGGTGCGGGGCGCCTCGGAGGTACCAGGAATGCCCGGCGCCTCGCGGTGCACCGGCCGCCGAAGCGGGGCGGATGTCGGCCTGATCGTGATGCCGATCCCGTCGTCGACACCCTCGGCGAGACGCAGCCGGCGCCGCAGCATGGTGACCTCGGCCTTGACTTCGTCCTCCAGCGCGCCGAGCCGTTCCGCCGGGGTGGGCGGCAACCCGGCATCCGTCAACGCCGCGACGAGGGAGCGGGACCAGGAGCGCAGCAGATCCCCGGCCTCGGCCACGCTGGACACCAGCACACGCATCCGGTCGGGGTCGACGAGCACCCGGTCGCTTGGTCCGGGCATGCGCGTCAGCCGACCTTCCGCGGCCCGCCGGGGCCCGCCGGGGCGAACGCTGTCTCGCGGACCTGCAACGCTGTCTCGCAGGCCTGCACGCACCGATCGAGGGCCATGGCCGCCTCCGCCGCGAGCCGCCGCATCCGGCGTTGCCAGACCTCGGCCTGACGACCCTCCCAGGCCTCGGCACCGACCGCCGAGATCCGCTCCAGCGCGGCGGCTACGTCCAGCCGGGCACGCCGGGCTTGGGTCAGGGCGACGGCCACCGTCGCGCGACGTCCCTCGGGCACCGTCATGCGCACACCACCCAGGTCGTGATCAGGTTTACCGGTGGCGACGCTAACAGCGGCCCGCCCGCCCGCGCCCGCGCGGCGACGCGACTGTGGATGACGCCGGTGCCGGTTCGGCCGCCTGTGGATGACGCCGGTGCCGGTTCAGCGCCGGTAACGCCGGTTCAGCGCCGGTAACRCAGGAACAGGAMGTCGTCCTCGGCGAGGATCYGGGTCAGGGTGAGCGCGGCCGGTGCCGGCCACGGCTCGCCTTTCATGATCCCGAGTCGGCCCGGTCCGGCCAGTACCGGGGCGATCGTCAGGCACAGCTCGTCGAGGAGACCCGCCGCGGCGAGCTGGGAGTGCAGCAGCGGACCGCCCTCGGTGAGGATGCGGGTCATTCCCCGTTCCGCCAGGGCCCGGACGGCGAGGTCGGGTTCAACGGCGCTGCCGCCGCAGATCGCGATGTCGGCGACCGCCGCCAGCCGCCGGCGCCGATCGAGGGGCGCGGTCTCGCAGGTCAGTAGCACCGGTCGGATCTCCCCGCGGAACAGCCGGGCACCCGGGTCGAAGCCCGCCGTCGCGGTCACGACCGCGATCGGGGGCACCGCCGCGAGCCCCGCGGCGACGCGCCGCTCCCTCCGTTCGGGCGGGATGACCACCGGCCCGTAGTTCTCCGTCCGGGCAGTGCCGGCACCGACCAGCACCACGTCGCTGAGCCAGCGCAGCAACCGGAAGACCCGCAGGTCGGCTTCCCCGCCCAGGGGGCCCGAGCGGCCGCCCACCTCGGCGGCCCCATCGACCGAGGCCACGAAGTTTGCCCGGATGTAGGGGGTATGCGCGGCGGACGGGGGGTAGGCGTACACCTCGTCGAGATCGATGTCCTCGATGTCCTCGACGGCCTCGATGTCCTCGATGGYCTTCCTCGCGAGCCCGGCGCCCGCCGCGGCCGTGGAGTCTGTGGTCGCTGCGGCGTCTGTGGTCGCCGCGGCCTTTCCGGGGGCCACCGCCCCGGCGGCCCCCGCGGAACCGGCGAACGGGGGTGGAACCGGGAAGATACGTCGCACCGGGCCGACTGTAACGGGCGACGGTGCTGGTCATCCGATCGGCGGCGAACCCAGGTCGGCGGCGAGCCCATGGCCGGCCCGGGGCCGATCAACCGTTGTGGTATCGCGGTCGTTGTGACGTCGGCCGCGATACCGCGGGCCGGGACGGCGGGTACGGGCGTCTCCGTACGCTGGGCGGGTGGCGCAGCGTCTCGTCGATCGCCGGCCGATTGTGCCGCCCGGGGACCTGGTCGCGGCGCTCGTCCCGCCGCCCCGGTTCGAYGCGGTCCGGTTCGCCGGCTACCTGCCCGATCCGGCCGAGCCGAGCCAGGCCGCCGCGGTCATGGCGCTGTCCGCKTTCGCCGACCGGTTGACCGCCTCGTCCGGGCGGTCCAGCCGTTCAGATCGTTCCAGCCGTTCCAGCCGTTCCAGGTATGCGGGCCATTCTGGGAAKGGCGGCCTGTGCGGGCTCCTGACCCGGGGGACGGGGGTGTCGGGTCCGTTCGGATCGGGCCCGCGCCGTTCCGGAAGCGCCGGTCCGTCCGGAATGCGGCCGGGGGTGTACCTCGACGGCGGCTTCGGCGTCGGTAAGACCCACCTGCTCGCCTCGCTGTGGCACGCCGTGCCCGGTCCGAAGGCGTATGGCACGTTCGTAGAACTGACCTCCCTGGTCGGCGCGTTGGGATTCGCCGCGACCGCGCGGGCCCTCGCGGGCCTGCGCCTGGTCGCGATCGACGAGTTCGAGCTCGACGATCCCGGCGACACGGTGCTGGTGTCCAGCCTGCTGACTCGGCTCGTCGAGGCCGGTGTCCACCTGGCCGCGACGAGCAACACCCAGCCGGAGGACCTCGGTGCCGGTCGGTTCGCCGCCGCCGACTTCCGCCGTGAGATCCAGGGTCTGGCGGCCAGCTTCGACATCCTCCGGGTGGACGGGGAGGACTATCGGCACCGGGGTCTTCCGGCCGCGCCCCCGCCGTGTACCGACGACGAGGTCGGCGCGCGGGCGGCTGCCGTGGAGGGGGCGACCGAGGACGGATTCGCCGCGCTGTGCGAGCACCTCGCCGGGCTGCACCCCTCCCGGTACGGCGCGCTCGTGGCCGGGGTCACCCTGGTCTGCCTGCACCGGGTCGTGCCGGTCGAGGATCAGGCGGTGGCGTTGCGGGTGGTGGTCCTCGCCGACCGGCTCTACGACCGGTCGATCCCGGTCGTGGCCTCCGGCGTGCCCTTCGGGGAGCTGTTCGGAGCGGAGCTGCTCGCCGGGCCGCATCGCAAGAAGTACCAGCGGGCCATGTCCCGGCTGAGCGCGCTGGCTCGGGACGCYGCGGCGGGGAACGACACCGCGGGCCGCGTCGCCGGGATGCTGCCCGGCTGACGCACCCGGCCGGGTGCGGCGGCCCGAACGTGCGGCTGACGCACCCGAGTGGGGTGTCGGAGCCTGCGGTCCGGACGCCGGACCGGCCGGAGTATCTGTTCGCCGTTCCGGGCGTGGACGACCCGCTGGCGGTTGTGCCGAGGCCTGCGACCATGGGTGCATGGGAACCTACGTCGTGCTGCTCGTCATGGTGTTGTTGGTGGGGCTGGCGGTGCTGGGCGGACTCTATTTCGTGCTGTCCAGGGACCACACCCGGCGCTGACGGCTGGTGCGCTGACGGCTGGTGCGCTGACGGCTGGTGCGCTGAGGGCTGGTGCGCGGACAGGTCAGCCAGCGGTCGGCTCGACCGGGGGGAGCAGGCGGATGATCACGACCGGCTCGCCGTCGAGTTCCACCCGTCCCGGCATGTAGGTGAACCCGTGGGCGGATGCGGCCGGGGCGTCGAACGGGACGCCGTCGAGGGGGACGGCCTGCCGTTCGGCGGCCAGGTTCACGACGATCGCCACGTCGCCGCGACGGACCACCAGCCAGCGGGCCTCCTCGTCGAAGGTGCACGCGACCGAGGACCACGCCGGGTCGGTCAGCGCCGGCAGCCGGCGACGCAGCGCGATCAGCCGGCGGTGCCAGTCCAGCAGGTCGGAGTGACCCTCCCGGCCTGGTTCGGACCAGTCGAGTTTCGACTGCTGGAAGGTCGCCGGGTCCTGGGGATCGGGAACGTCCTGCGGCTCCCAGCCGTGGGCGGCGAACTCGGCGCGCCGACCCTCCCGCACCGCGTCCCCCAGCCCGGGGGCGGTGTGGTCGGTGAAGTACTGCCAGGGGGTGCGGGCACCCCACTCCTCGCCCATGAACAGCATCGGGGTGACCGCCGAGGTGAGCAGCAGGGCCGCACCGATCCGGAGCAGGCCGTCGCTGAGCGTGGCTGACGCCCGGTCGCCGGCGGCCCGGTTGCCGATCTGGTCGTGGTTCTGCAGGAAGGTGACGAACCGGTAGGCGGGCGTGGTCGGGGGGATCGGCCGGCCGTGGGAGCGCCCGCGGAACGTCGAGTAGCCGCCGTCGTGGACGAACCCACTGGTCAGCGCGTGGGCGAGGGTCGAGATCGAACCGAAGTCCCCGTAGTACCCCTGCCGTTCGCCGGACAGGGTTGCCCACAGCGCGTGATGGATGTCGTCGCACCACTGCCCGTCCAGGCCGTACCCGCCGGCCTCGGGTGYGGCGACCAGCTTCGGGTCGTTGAGGTCCGACTCGGCGACGGCGAACAGCGGGCGGCGCAGCTGGGCGCCGAGCCGGTGGACCGCCTCGGCGATCTCCTCCAGCAGGTGYAGTGCCCGGCTGTCCTGAAAGGCGTGGACGGCGTCGAGACGCAGCCCGTCGCAGTGGTAGTCGCGCAGCCAGGACAGGGCGCTGTCGATGATGAACGTGCGGACCTCGTCGGAGCCGGGGGCGTCGAGGTTGACCGCGGGGCCCCACGGAGTGCTGTAGCGGTCGGTGAAGTAGGGCCCGAAGCGGCCGAGGTAGTTGCCGTCCGGACCGAGATGGTTGTAGACGACGTCCATGATCACGCCGAGGCCGCGAGCGTGCGCGGYGTCGACGAAGCGCTTGAGCCCGTCCGGGCCGCCGTAGGGCTCGTGCACCGCGAACAGACCGACGCCGTCGTAACCCCAGCCGTGCCGGCCCGGGAAGGCGTTGACCGGCAGCAGTTCGATGGCGTCGATGCCGAGCTCGACGAGATGGTCGAGCTTGCCGATGGCCGCGTCGAAGGTGCCCTCCGGGGTGAACGTCCCGACGTGCAGCTCGTAGAGCACGCTGCCGGCCAGCGCGATGCCCCGCCAGGTCCCGTCGGTCCAGGGGAAGGTCGAGTGGTCAACCAGCCGCGACCGGCCGTGAACCCCCAGCGGCCCCGGCTGCCAGGCCGATCGGGGGTCGGGCAGCTCCTCGCTGCCGTCGTCGAGCAGGAAGGCGTAGTCCGTGCCATGCTTCGCGGACGGGACGTTGACCCACCACCACCCCCGTTTCCCGGCGGTCATCTCGTGCGTCGAGTCGCCGGCGGAGCCCGCCACGACCAGGCTGACCGTCTTCGCCTCAGGGGCCCACAGCCGCAGGGTGCTCATCGGTCTTGTCTACCTGCCAGAGCCGTCGGACACGCCGTGACGGCGACAATGGTGACGACATCGGTCCCCGGCCGAAGGCGCCCGGCTGCCCGGCATGCCGAGCCGGATGGCACCGAGATGGCAGCGAGATGGCAGCGAGGTAGTCCCCGGAGGGGRGGGCAGCCGCCGCGCGATGCCTCCACATCTTGATCGTATGGCACCGTTATGCCATGATTTTGCTGTCGTGATGTTCGACCGGAGGTTCGCTGCACTCCCGCCCCTCCGCCGGGCCTACGACACGCCGTCCCACCTGCGCGTTGATTTTCGGGTCMTCATGATCCCTACGAGGGATTGCAACATGACCATGACGAACCGGCGGGTGGGCCACCACCAGGTCCTCATGATCCCTACGAGGGATTGCAACATGACGGGCGTGAGCCGGTGCGCGATGTCATTTGCCAGGAGCCTGGGACCAGGGTCTTGCCATGACCTAGGGACCATCTTGCGGCTGCCGGGACCTTGCCGCACGCGCGGTGGAACGCACGGGCGGCTGAACGGTCTGGCTCAGGGTCGGTGAGAGGCAGGCGACCCAGCCGTGAGCCGCCCCTGCCAGCCCGGCCGCGGGCCACCAGATGTTGGYCGGGGCCGGCCTGCCGCGTGCTACGCGCGGACGAGCAGGCTCACCGGGAAGTCGCGTAGCAGCCGGAGCACATAGGCGGTGCCGCCGTCGTGCTTGCGGCCGGTGAGCACGTCCGTCCAGCGTCCCTCGGGCAGGGGGATGGTGGYGTCCCGCCAACCGCCGCCGCGGCGCAGGCCGAGGACAAGCCGGGGCACCACGGTGACGACGGACTCGGACCGGCTGAAGGCGACGACGTTCTCCGCGGCCGAGCCGGAGGCCCACAGCGGCCGGTAGATCGCGTCCGCCCCGAACCATTCGGGATGGTCGCGGCGGGTCCGTAGCGCCCGGGCGACGACGAGCAGCTTCGCCGCGCCGGAGTCGTCGAGGGTCGGCGGGCGCCGCGGCGCACCGGTCTCGGCGGTCGACTCCACACCGATCTCGGCGAGCAGCTTGGTGCGGTCACCGTAGTTGACCGCCCGCCGGTTGTCCGGATCGACGAGGGAGAGATCCCACAGCTCCTGGCCCTGGTACACGTCCGCCACCCCCGGCATGGTCAGCTGGAGCAGCTTCTGGGCCAGCGAGTTCTGCCGGCCCAGCTCCACCAGCGTGGCGACGTACCGCTCCAGGATGCCGACGAACTCRTCGTCCTCCAGCACTGACTCGATGTAGTTCGTCAGGGCCGCCTCGTAGCCGGGGTCCTGGTCGGTCCAGCTCGTGTGGGTCTTCGCTTCCCGGACGGCCTTGAGCATGTACTGCGTGGCCCGGTCGGCGGGCAGCGGCCAGGCGCCGACCAGGGTCTGCAGCAGGAAGTAGACGGTGACCCGGTCGGGCCAGCCCTGCTCGGTGTCGCGGTGGCGTTCCCCGAGCCGCGCGAGCCGGCCGGCCACCTCGGCCCAGCCGCGGGGGTCCTCAGACAGCACCGCGAGCCGGGCCCGCACATCCTCCGACCGCTTGGTGTCATGCGTGGRCAGGGTGGTCATCGTCAGTGGCCAGTTTCGCTGGACCGACAGGTTCGCCTCGTGGAACTCGGTGACGGCGCTGCGTGGGTGCCCGGTCGTGAACGCCGGGAAGCGGCCGGGGTTGCCGCCGACCTCGTTCAGTGCCAGCAGCCGGGCATACCGGTAGAAGGCGGTGTCCTCGATGCCCTTGGCCATCACCGGCCCACAGGTCTGCTGGAACCGGACGACGAACTCGGCCGGCCCGCCCAGCGCCAGGTCCTCGATGAGATCGACCTCGGTCGCCCGCCCCGGCAGGTGGGACCGGGCCTGCTCGCAGGCGCGGACCACGTGCCCGCGGGCCTCCAGGCTCGGCGTGCCGTCTGGGCGGATGTAGGCCCGGTAGACGTCGAAGGCGGCGAGGATCTCGCACATCGCTTCGTGCAGACCGGTTCGGGTGAGGTCGGCCCGGGCCTCCCTGGCCTCCCCGAGCGCGAGGCTTGTCAGCCGGTCCACCTCGGGCTGGAGCACGCCCGCGAGGACGTCGAGCTTGGCGGCCCGCGCCTCGGCCTCGTAGTCGGGGTCCGCACGGGTGATCTCGCCGTAGAGCACCGCGAGGGGATGACCCGCCATCGGGTCGAGAAACAGCCGGGTCAGCCGGCCGATCCCCTCGTAGCCGGTGGTGCCGTCGCAGGCCCAGGTGTCCGGCAGCGCCTCGTCATCCTCCAGGATCTTCTCGACGACGGTCCACACCCCGCCGGTGGCCTCCGACAGCCGGCGCAGGTAATCTTCCGGGTCCGCGAGCCCATCCGGATGGTCGATGCGCAGCCCGTCGAAGGTCCCCGCGCGGACCTGTTCGATGAGAATCCGGTGCGTGGCGGCGAACACGTCCGGGTCCTCCTGGCGCAGCGCCGCCAGGGTCGTGATATCGAAGAACCGCCGGTAGTTCAGCTCGGTCGCGGCGACCCGCCACCAGCACAGCCGGTAGAACTGCGCGTCGAGGGTCGCGGCGACGTCGTCGGGGTTGGCGGTGCCCGCGGCGACGGGCAGCACGTGGTCGTAGTAGACGACGACCCAGTCGCCGTCCTCGTCCTGTTCGACGGAGATCTCCCCGGCCGCCAGGCAGTCGGCGAGCCCGGCGCCCAGGATCGGCACCAACACCCGGCCGGGGTTGTCGGGGGAGGCCCAGTCGATGTCGAACCAGCTGGCGTAGGGGGATTCGGGTCCCTCGCGCAGCACCGACCACCAGGCCGCGTTCGTCGTTTCCGGGGCGATCGCCATGTGGTTGGGGACGACGTCGACGATCAGGCCGAGTCCCGCCTTGCGGCACGCGGCGACGAGCCGGCGCAGCCCGCCGGCTCCCCCCAGCTCGGGATTGATCTGCCCGTGCTCGACGACGTCGTAGCCGTGGGTCGAGCCGGGCGCGGCCTCCAGCACGGGCGAGAGGTACAGGTGGGAGACGCCGAGCGTGGCCAGGTAGGGGACGACGACCGCCGCATCGGTGAGGGAGAAGTCCAGGTTGAGCTGGAGCCGGTAGGTGGCGGTCGGTACCACCCGGTCGGCGCCGTACCCCCCGTCGGGGTGCGTCGGGTCAGCTGACACGGCGCAGCACGACGGTCGAGCGGGCGTCGAGTTCGATGGGATCGCCGGCCTTCACGGCCCTTCCCATGCTCGCGGGATCGAGGGCCGAGTGGAGCAGCGCGGTGTCGCTGAGCCGGGCGTCGACCTCGGCCGTCGACGCCCGGGTGTCGACGACGATCTCCCACGAACTGCCGAAACTGGTCGCCGGCGCCTGGAACCCGACCGGTTCATGGTGGGCATTGAAGAACAGCAGGAACGAGTCGTCGATGATGGCCTGGCCCAGCGCGTCGGGGTCCGGTATCCCCTCACCGTTGAGGTAGACGCCGAGTGATCGCGCCGTCCCGGACTCCCAGTCGCTGTCGGACATCTCCGTGCCGTCCGGGCGGAGCCAGGCGATGTCCTTGACGGCGGGGTCGTCCTTGACGGCGGGGTCGTCGCCGGAGCGCCCGCCACTGCCGTCCGCGTCCTGGCCGCCCGCCTGCCCGCCGGTGACCGCCTCGGCCGCGCCGTGCGTCGTGCCGCCCTGCCCGCGCAGCGACTTGCCCTGGAAGAACCGGCGGCGGCGGAAGATCGGATGATCATGGCGCAGCCTTGACAGCATGCCGGTGAACTCGATCAGGTCGGCGTTGCGCTCGGCGTCGGACCAGTCCAGCCAGGAGATCGGGTTGTCCTGGCAGTACGCGTTGTTGTTGCCCTGCTGGGTGCGTCCCATCTCGTCTCCGGCGACCAGCATCGGCACCCCCTGGGACAGCAACAGCGTCGTCAGCAGGTTACGGGTCTGCGCGGCGCGCAGGGACAGGACGGTCGGGTCGTCGGTGGGCCCTTCGACTCCGCAGTTCCACGACCGGTTGTCGTCGGAGCCATCCCGATTGTCCTCGCCGTTGGCYTCGTTGTGTTTTTCGTTGTAGGAGACCAGGTCGTGCAGGGTGAACCCGTCGTGCGCGGTGATGAAGTTGATCGATGCCCACGGCCGGCGCCCGCTGTTCTCGTACAGGTCGCTCGATCCGGTCAGCCGGGAGGCGAACTCGGCGATCCCGTGGTCCTGCCCGCGCCAGAAGCCGCGGACGGTGTCGCGGTATTTACCGTTCCACTCGGTCCACAGCGGGGGGAAGTTCCCCACCTGGTAACCGCCCTCGCCGAGGTCCCACGGTTCCGCGATCAGCTTGACCTGGGAGACCACCGGATCCTGCTGGACGAGGTCGAAGAACGATGACAGCCGGTCGACGTCGTAGAACTCCCGGGCCAGGGTCGCCGCGAGATCGAACCGGAACCCGTCCACGTGCATGTCGGTGACCCAGTAACGCAGCGAGTCCATGATCAGTTGTAGCACGTGCGGGTGTCGTACCCGCAGGCTGTTGCCGGTGCCCGTGTAGTCCATGTAGTACTGGGGACGGTTGTCCACGAGCCGGTAGTAGGCGCTGTTGTCGATGCCGCGGAAGCACAGCATCGGACCCATGTGGTTGCCCTCGGCGGTGTGGTTGTAGACGACGTCGAGGATCACCTCGATTCCGGCCTCGTGCAGGTTCTTGACCATTCCCTTGAACTCCTGCACCTGGCGGCCGTGGCCGCCGGAGGCGGAGTAGCCGCTGTGCGGCGCCAGGAACGCGATGGAGTTGTAGCCCCAGTAGTTGCRCAGCCCGCGGCTGACCAGATGCTCGTCATGGACGAACTGGTGCACCGGCAGCAGCTYGATCGCGGTCACGCCGAGCTTGCGATAGTGGTCGATCATCACCGGGTGGGCGACTCCCGCGTAGGTCCCGCGGTACTCCTCCGGCAGGCCGGGATGGTTCTTGGTCAGCCCCCGGACATGCGCCTCGTAGATCACCGACTCGTTGTAGGGCCGGCGTGGCGGGCGGTCCCCGTTCCAGTCGAAGAACGGGCTGATTACCACCGACTTCATCATGTGGGGGCCGGAGTCGGYGTCGTTGACGCTGTCGGGGTCGCCGAAGGTGTAGGGGAACACCGCCTGGTCCCAGGCGACCTCCCCGTCGACCGCCTTCGCGTACGGGTCGAGGAGGAGCTTGGTGGAGTTGCAGCGCAGCCCTCGGGCGGGGTCGTAGGACCCGTGGACCCGATAGCCGTAGCGCTGGCCCGGTCCCACGGTGGGAAGGTAGGCGTGCCAGACGAAGGCGTCCCGTTCCCGCAGGTCGATCCGCTCCTCGTTGCCCGCGTCGTCGAACAGGCACAGCTGGACCCGGTCGGCGACCTCGGAGAAGATCGCGAAATTTGTGCCCGATCCGTCGTATGTGGCGCCCAGGGGATAGGGGCTGCCGGGCCATACCTGTGACATACGACCGAAGCCTACGGGCCGAACGGTATTCGCGGGCCGGGGTCGCTTCATCCCGGGTTCGCGGGGCCTGCGATCCTTGAAGATTCTTTGATCGCCTGCTGAACGCCGCAGTCTATCATGGAGTCATGTCCGACGGGACGATCTGGATCGTCATCGCCGGCGCCCTGGTCGTCGGCGAACTACTGACGCTGGACCTGACGCTGGCGATGTTCGCGCTGGCCGCGCTCATCGGGGCCGGTGTCGCGCTGCTCGGCGTCGATCTGGTCTGGCAGATCGTCGCCTTCGTGGTCGCGGCGGGTGGATTTGGGCTGGGACTGCGTCCGGTGGCGAAGCGTCAGCTGCAACGTACGCCGCCCCTGCTCACGGGTGCCGACGCGCTCGTCGGAGAGCGCGCGATGGTGGTGGAGCGGGTCGACGGCGGCGGGGGTCGCGTGAAGATCAAAGGAGAGATCTGGTCGGCTCGGTCCTACCCCACCACCACCGTGCTCGAGGCCGGCAGCGAGGCGCGGGTGCTGCGCATCGATGGTGCCACCGCCATCGTCCACAGTTTCGAGCTCTGACGACCGGGGCCCCGGCGCCCCCGGCGATGCCAGTGGATGTGACAGCGCCGACATCGGGCCGGCCGGCCTTCAACCGGCCGGCATCGGGACGGCCGACATCGAGGGGGCTGACAGTGAGGGGTACGCCATGGCAGGAGTGATCGCCGCCGCGGTGATCGCGGTGGTCCTACTGATTTTTCTGGTCCGGGCGGTGCGCATCGTGCCGCAGGCGCGCGCGATGGTCATCGAACGGCTGGGCCGGTATCACCGCACGCTGACGCCGGGCCTCGCGATCCTGGTCCCGGTTGTCGACCGGGTCCGTGACCGCATCGACCTTCGGGAGCAGGTGGTCAGCTTCCCGCCGCAGCCGGTGATCACCGAGGACAACCTGGTGGTCGGGATCGACACGGTGATCTACTTCCAGGTCACCGACCCGCGGGCGGCGACCTACGAGATCGCGAACGTGATCCGGGCGATCGAGCAGCTGACCGTCACCACTCTGCGCAACGTGATCGGTGGGATGAACCTGGAGGCGACCCTCACCTCGCGGGACCAGATCAACGGGCAGCTGCGCGGCGTGCTCGACGAGGCCACCGGAAGGTGGGGAATCCGGGTCAACCGGGTGGAGCTCAAGGCCATCGATCCGCCGAAGTCCATCCAGGACTCGATGGAGAAGCAGATGCGGGCCGAGCGGGACCGCCGGGCCGCGATCCTGACCGCGGAAGGCGTCAAGCAAAGCGAGATCCTGCGGGCCGAGGGGGAGAAGCAGGCCGCGATCCTGCGGGCCGAGGGGGAGCGGGAGGCGCAGATCCTCACCGCTCAGGGCGAGGCCCAGGCGATCGACACCGTCTTCCGGGCGATCCACGAGGGTGACGCGGACCAGAAACTGCTGGCCTACCAGTACCTGCAGACGCTGCCGCGGATCGCCCAGGGGCAGGCGAGCAAGTTGTGGATCGTGCCCAGCGAGCTGACCACCGCCCTCGGCGGCCTCGGTGGCCTGTTCGGCGGTGCGGACCAGGCGGACAAGACCGTCGGGACCCGTCCCGCGCCCTCCGAGGGCCCGTCCGCGGGACCTCCGTCAACCGGTTCGTAACTCCCGGGTCTCCCGGCCCGGCGGTCCGGCGGCTCGGCGGTCCGGCGGCTCGTCGGCCGTCGTCGCCTGATCTTTTCGGGTGACCCGCCTCCTCGGATGACCTGCCCGATCGGCCCATCCCGAGCCCGTCACCAATGGTTGGTGCGGACAAGACTTCCGGCCATTTAGTGATACTTCAGGAGGAGGTAGGGCTAGTCCGCTGAGCCGGACCATGGGACGATTCACTCAGCCGAACGGGGGCGGGTCGACGGGCGCAGGGGAAGGCGTTCCTCGTCGACGGAGGTCCCGCGTGGTCGCAATGTCCCCGACAGCTCGTGAGCTGTCATCCGGCTCGTCGTCCTTCGCCGTGCCGGGCAAGCTGGCGGTTCTCRCCTGTCCGCCGGCGCTGTGCCCGCACCTGGAGTTCACCGTGTCCGGCGTTCTGTCGTCGCCAGTGTCGTTGACCTGGACGGCGCAGCCCGGCATGCCCGGATTTCTCTTCGCCGGGCTGGAGTGGCGGGCGTCGCCTGCTACCGCGGGGCGGGTGGCTGGCGCGCTGCGCCGGCTCGGGCATGTCACGTTCGAGACCGTCGAGGGACCCTCACCAGGGTGTGACGCCGAGCGGTACTCATACACCCCCGAGCTAGGGCTGCACCGCGCCGCGATCGCCGCGAACGGGGACGTCGTCGTGGGGGAGGCGGCGCTGCGGGCTCTGCTGGAACGGGGGGAAGCCCGGGAGACGCTCTCCCGGGGCCTGCACCGGCTGCTCGGAACCGCCTGGGACGACGTGCTCGAACCGCTGCGCCGGGGCGCCCACGGCGCCCCGGTCACCTGGCTGCGCCGGACCGGGTAGCCGGGTGGGGGCAGCCAGGTGACCGGGGCGCCGGCCGTGCCGTCCGGCTGCCGCGGGAGAGCTGCCGGACGTCGGCCGGGCGGGCTGGCGGGGTGGACGAGGCTCCTGGGCTGCGGAAGATCAGTGCGGCAACGTCGTCGGTCAAGGCCAGGGGATTCTCCGGGGCGTCTGAGGGCCGAGGGTGTGGTGAAGCCCACATCGGGGTAGCGCGGGTCTGACGGGCACATACCCCGGCGGTCGTGCGTTGTGGGTTGCGCACGACTACGCACAACTTCTCTGGGAGTTACTTCAGTGGCCACCGATTACGACACCCCTCGTACAGCTGACATCGAGGACGCCTCGGAGCAGAGCCTCGAGGCCCTCAAGGCTCGGCGGGCGGACGCGGCGGCTGATCTCGGTGACGACGTTGATCCGTTCGAAACCGAGCTCGGCCTRCCCGGCGCCGACMTGTCGGGYGAGGAGCTGAACGTCCGCGTGCTGCCGCGCCAGGCCGACGAGTTCACCTGCACGCAGTGCTACCTGGTGCATCACCGCAGCCAGCTCGTGGACGAGCGACGGATGATCTGCCGGGACTGCGCGGCCTGACCGACCGCATGGTCCGATCGGCTCTTGGTCAGTCTCCACCGCCGAGGACAGCTCCACGATCAGTTCGGGCTCGACCGCTACCGGCGGTTCGGGCTCGTCTGGTCCGGCTTCTYACCCGACCAGAACGCCGGCGTCCCGCAGGCGTGCCACGGCTCGCTCGTCGTCGCCCGGGCGCAGGTTGACGAACCTGGTGAGGTCGAGTGGCAGCAGCACCTTCAGGCCCCGCAGCCGGGCGTCCAGCGCGCTCTCCTGGACGCAGTAGTCGCCGGCCAGCCCGACGACCACCACCCTCGACACGCCCAGCTGTGCCAGCCGTTCACCGAGCACCGTGGCGGCCCGCCGCCCCGATGCCGGGTCACGCACCGAGAAGGCCGAGTAGCCGTCGCTGCCGTCGACCCCCTTGCGGATCACCTCACCCTTGACGATCAGGTCGGGATGGAACTGGGCGCCGGGGGTGTCCCCGACGCAGTGCGGCGGCCAGATCCCGCCGCCGGTGACGAAGTGCGGGGTCTCGTGCGGGTGCCAGTCCTGGCTGTAGAAGACCGGGGAGCCGGCGGCCACCGCCGCGGCGATCTCCGCATTGATCCCGGCGATGATCTGCTCACCGCCGGCCACGTAGAGGCTGCCGGCCGGATCGGTGAAGTCGTTCTGCACGTCCACGATCAGCAGGGCGGTCCCCGGCCCGTAACGCTGACTCATCGTCRTGTCCCCTCCGCCGCGCTCCGCCCTCGCGTCGCGGTGTACCCACCTCTCCCGGTGTACCAATCTGTCCCGATGTACCCGTTCATCTCGATGCACCCGTTTGTTCCGATACGCCCGCCTGTCCCGGCGTACCCGTCCGTTCGGTACGACCACACTGTCACATTTTCGACACGCCCGCGTCGATATCCCTGATCATGATGGTGTGTCGGCTTAGGTTCGCAGGATGCGTAGTCGAGACTACGGGCCGGACGTCCTGGCTCCCGCCGCCCGCCCGCGCCCGGTGCGCCCGCCGGAGGTCGAGCTCGAGCGTGACCTCGTGGTCGAGGACGTGGCCACCGGTTTCTGCGGGGCTGTGGTAGGCAGCGAGAACGGTGGGGTGACGCTGGAGGACCRCCACGGCATCCGGAGGGTCTTCCCCCTGGAACCCGGCGCCTTTCTGATCGAGGGCGCGCGGGTGACCCTCGTGCGCCCCCGCCGCGGGACCCCGGCCCCCGCGGCGCGCACCGCGTCCGGGTCCGTGGCGGTGCCCCGCCACCGGGCCAGGGTCGCGCGGGCGAGCCGTATCTACGTGGAGGGTCTGCACGACGCCGCCTTGGTCGAGCGGGTCTGGGGTGACGACCTGCGCATCGAGGGGGTGGTGGTGGAGAGCTTGGACGGGGTCGACGACCTGCCGTCGGTGGTCGCGGGGTTCCGCCCGGGGCCCGGCCGCCGGCTCGGCGTGTTGGTGGACYATCTCGTCCCGGGGTCGAAGGAGAGCCGGATTGCCGCCTCCGTCGCCGGTGACCACGTCCTGGTGACCGGTCATCCCTACATCGACATCTGGCAGGCGGTGAAGCCGGCGTCGGTCGGCATTCCCCGCTGGCCCGAGATTCCCCGCGGCCAGCCCTGGAAGGAAGGGGTCTGTCAGGCCCTCGGTGTGGAGGACCCGGCGCAGATGTGGCGCCGGATCCTGGCCTCGGTGGACAGCTACACCGACCTTGAGGTGGGCCTGCTCGGCGCGGTGGAACGACTGATCGACTTCGTCACCGGCTGACGGCCGGGCCCGGGCGGCCCCCGTACGCGCGCCGCGCAGCCGACCGCGTACGGTCACTTCCGGTGGGGACGGGCCCCCTCCGTAGGCGGGAGACACCGAATGCCGGCACGGATCAGACCATCGATCCTGCTTCGGATTGTCGGTGCGGCCGCCGTGGCCCTGGTCGCCGTGGCCCTGGTCGCCGGGGTGGCTCTGCATCTCGTGGTGGGCGGGTCCGCCGGGGCGGGCGCACCCGGCCCCCGGCCCGGCGTGGACGGGACCTCACCAACCGCCCTGTCCGGCCGGAAGGTCGTTCTCGATCCCGGGCACAACGGAGGAAACGGCGCCGCCGCGGGGTCGATCAACCGGCGGGTTCCGGCCGGCGGTTTCGACAAGGAATGCGACACCGTCGGCGCCGAGACCGACAGTGGTTACCCGGAGCACGCCTTCACCTTCGACGTCGCTGGGCGGGCGGCGGCCATTCTGCGCTCCCGGGGCGCGAGCGTGATCCTGACGCGCGACAACGACTCCGGGGTGGGCCCGTGCATCGACGAGCGGGCCCGCATCGGCAACCGGACCTCGGCCGACGCGGTGGTGTCGATACATGCCGACGGGGGACCGGCGGACGGGCGCGGCTTTCATGTCATCGCGCCCGCGCTCAGCCCGGACCGGGCCAACGCACCGATCCTCGCCCCGTCGGCACGTCTTGCGGCGATGGTGCGATCCGCCTTCGGCCGGGCCACCGGGCAGCCACTGGCGGACTACCTGGGCGAGGATGGTATGACGATCCGCTCCGATCTCGGTGGGCTCAACCTCTCGCGGGTGCCGAAGGTCTTCCTGGAGTGCGGCAACATGCGCAACCGCACCGATGCGGCCGAGCTCGCCGACCCGGCCTGGCGGGCCCGGGCGGCGGCGGGCCTTGTGGACGGGATCACGTCGTTCCTGCTGGGGGACGAGGCGTCCTCGCCCGGCCCGGGCTGACCCGGCTTCGTCCGGCGATGGGCGCGGCGGGCGGCCGGGCCCATCGCCGGATTTCCGGGCGGCCCACCGCCCACCGGCCGTCGCACACGCAGAGGGCCACCCGTGACGGGTGGCCCTCATAGGACAGCCAAAACGTTTCTCGCGGTGGGCGATACTGGGATTGAACCAGTGACCTCTACCGTGTCAAGGTAGCGCTCTCCCACTGAGCTAATCGCCCGCGAARGGATCAGAGGCGGAGGCGGGAATCGAACCCGCGTACAGGGCTTTGCAGGCCCTTGCCTAAACCACTCGGCCACTCCGCCGTGGGAGGCCGCTGGGGACGGACCTCAAGCCTCTCTGCTCCCGAGCGGACGACGGGATTCGAACCCGCGACCCTCACCTTGGCAAGGTGATGCTCTACCAACTGAGCCACGTCCGCGCTGCTCCGCGCTTCTCGGCGGTGCAGGTAGCACTCTAGCGGACGATCGGGCCAGACGTCGAACCRTCCGGCGGGCATCGCTGAGATGTTGCGTTGGGTCAAGGTTCTCCGGATGAACACCGGCTTTCGCCCACGGCACGTCCATGCGGCTGGCGGCCGTCGAGGGGCTGGTCCATGCCCTGGGCGGCGGGTCACCTCGGGCGGCGGTAGCGTGATCGGAATGAGCGAGACGAACGTGGCGGCTCGGGAGACGAGCCCTCTCKGGCGTGTGGCACCGTCACCCCCGTGGGATGCCTCCTCGTTCCTGCTCGCCGGCGGCCGGTTCGCGACCGAGGTCGTGGAGATCAGCGATGACGCCGCGGTGCTGGATCGAGATGGCTTCTGGGCGGTCGTCGTCGACTTCAAGGGGGCCGTCCGTTGCATCCGGTTCGCCGACGTGCGGCCGGCGCCTCCCGGTGGTGTCGCGGCGCTGCGGCGTGGCCCCTGGCTCGGACCGTCGCGAGCCGCATGGGCGACGACCATGAACCGGGCAGCCTACCTTGACGGGGTTGCGGCGATCCGTGAGCGCATCGCGGCGGGGGAGGTCTACCAGGTCAATCTCTGCCGATTGCTGTCGGCGCCCCTGTCGGCGCCCGCGGCGGAAGGCGCGGGGGGTCCCGGTGTCGGTGCCGCCGGTGTCGATCTCGGTGCCCTGGCGGCCGTCGTCGCCGCCGGCAATCCCGCGCCGTACGCGGTCGTCCTGGACGTGCCGGAGGCCGGGGTGCGCATCGTCGGCGCCTCCCCGGAGCTGTTCCTCTCCCGCCAGGGCGACGTCGTGAGCTCCAGGCCCATCAAGGGAACCGGTCGGACGGCGGCGGATCTGCGGGAGAAGGACGTCGCCGAGAACATCATGATTGTCGATCTTGTTCGCAACGATCTCGGGCGGGTTGCCCACCCGGGAAGCGTGACGGTGCCTTCACTCTGTGCTGTGGAGAAACACCCCGGTCTCGTGCACCTCGTCTCGACCGTCCGGGCCCGGCTGCGGCCGGGGGTGGGCTGGCGGGACCTCCTGGYGGCGACCTGCCCGCCCGGTTCCGTCTCCGGTGCGCCGAAGTCGAGTGCGCTGCGGATCATCCGAGAACTGGAACCGGCCTCTCGGGGCTACTACTGCGGKGGGATCGGCTGGGTKGATGCCGACCGGAACGTGGGTTGGCTGTCTGTTGGTATTCGTACGTTCTGGATCGAGGACGACCGGATCTGGTTCGGTACCGGCGCTGGTATCACGTGGGGGAGTGATCCGGACTCGGAGTGGCGTGAGACCGAGCTGAAGGCCGACCGGCTGGTGGGGCTGGCGAGCCGATCGGACGATAAGCCGGGCACCGGCGGTGGGCCGAGGACAAAAGGACCCGCCTGGCGGCGCTAGGCCGGCCAGGCGGGCGGGTGCTCTGTGTGTGACTGGTCTGTGTGTGACCGGGTGGAAGCTACCTCGGATGCAGGTGGGGAAGGGCCTCCCCTGGTCGCAAAATGCCCGCACCGGCTTGCCGGGATCGGACAGCGGTCCCGACCCCGGTGAGATCACCGCTCGGGGCCGCCCCAGATGAGGAGGGCGAGTTCGGCGTCAAGATCGATGATGTCGCTCTCCCCGCCGARGGGGACGGCTGAATACGTCCGCCGTAGGAAGGCCAGCACCTCGGACCGCGGCATCTCGAACAGTGCATGCCCGGACGGGCTGGACAGGGACAGGCAGACGATCCGTCCCCCGGACTGGGCGGCAGGCCACACCTGCACGTCGCCATCCCCGGCAGGTCGGCGCACACCGTCGCTGAGGAGCTGGCGCGCGAATGTCCACTCCACGACCTCGTCCGCACCGGTGCGGAAGCCGATGCTGATCGCGTACGGATCGGCCGGCTCGTACCGGACGGTGGCGGCGACCGGCACGGGMGCCCCGCCGGGAACGACAAGGCGGAGGGCGAGTTCTGCGGTGATTGAATCGTGACGAATAGTCATCGGGCGGCCTCTCATGGTGCGATGGTGCGGGCGAGCACCCGTGTAACGGGATAGTTCCCTCTCCGAGTCCCGTTGGAAACAAGATTATGCCAAGACAACATCCGTTACGGTAGTTCGGGCGAGTTGCCTGGCCCGGAAGGGTGAACCTGCTTCGAGTGATCATGGTTCGGTCGACTATCGGACGGATCTTCTACTTATATCCTATAGATGATTACTGTCCGTAGCGTCCGAACGTCCCCGAGCGCCAGGTCATCCCGCCAAGGCCGTTCCCCCGTGAGCCTTCCCCATCGGGACCCTTCCCAACCACGRCCAGTCGCGGCGAACCTGACCCAGTCCGGCCACCGGACAGGACGGTGGACATCGCCCCATCCGTCCGTCGACCCCCCGCTGCCGCCCCCCTTCGTCGGCCCGTATCCCCGGCGTGTAGGGTGGTCCCACCGGCAAGGGCGTATAGCTCAGTGGTAGAGCGCTGCCTTCACACGGCAGAGGTCCGTGGTTCGAAACCACGTACGCCCACGCGATTGGGCTTGCCATGCTCCGCTCCCGGGCCGGGAGCTTGTTGTGCTCCCATGAGATATCTGTCCGATGGATGATCTTCGCGCCCCCCGCGATGCGGCGTTTTTCCTGGTCCGGGTGGGTTTGTCGGTGCCTGGGAGGGGCTACTCCAAACGGGTGGTGCAGCTCGGCGGTGTCCTCTCCCGCCGGCGGGACTCGGCACGTTTCCCCCGGTGGCAGGCCGTCTCGGTCCCGTCCGAGGTCTGCCCGGGTGTGCCCCCGGCCCTCGCGGCGTGCTGTGGCTCGAAGGGTGGTCGGAGCTGTCCGCCCCCGGTGGGGCGCCTGCCTCGGGGAGTGGTGCGAAATATCCCCGATTGGCCGGTTTCTGGGTGTCTGGGCTGCGACGTCGTGGGCTGGCGACGAATCGACATCTACCCCCACTTTGGTGGGGACATCGCCGATGGAGGCKGATCCCGGAGGGGGTCCCGGCCGATGCTCCAGCMCGGGAGACAGTGTGGGCGACGAGCGCGTCGATACCTCGACCCGGGGTCGGCTCCGAGCCTCGTTCTTCACGGAAAGTGACGTCCAAGCCCGCGTCGCCGTGCCCCTGGGTGYATCGCGCGAGCCGCCACCGCGATGCGTCGCGGCCCTTGGGAGCGGGCCTGTCCACCTTTCGGGCGCATGCTGTTGATTCGTGGTGCCCGTGGAGTTCCGCGTGCTGGAGATGGTCGCCGCCGTGCGTCGCCGTGGAACGATTCCGGTGGTCGTTGATATACCGGTTGGTCCATGGTTGATCGGCATCGTTGTGCGTCCCGCCCCTTTCCGCAGGTCACTGGTTTGCGAGCGGGGTCCACGCCGGGTCCGATTGGCGTTTTCCCCCATGAAGGTGCCGCTGACGCTGTACAGATCGGCTTAACGTCCGCTAAGCTGGTCGGGCAGGGCGTAACGGGCTCGGGCTGTCGCAAGGTTGTCGTGATGGCTTCTCGCGGGGTTGCGCCGGGAGGGCTCCTCTCGGTCGCGGACCTCTCGTGCGCATCATCCGCGCGTCAGATCCAGGGCGCCGTGGTTCGAAACCGATTACGTCACTTGAGGGGGACTGGCGGCGACCCCCCCACGCCGTCAGTCTCCCTCTTCATGCGCCGGACCGCACCCGCACGCGAGCCTCCTCGCCTACCGGGGGCGTCTCTCGTCGCTCAGATCCTGATAAATTGACGAGATGATATTGCTCCCCCCCGGGGAGCTCGTCCCGGGGAGGCGGTGCCCTTGCTGACGGCCGAGCAGGTTCCGGTGTCCATGGCCCGCTCGATGGGCGCTGCCTGCGTGTTCACTCGGCTCGGCCGGGGCGGCGTCGTGGCGGTCGCCCCGTGACGGCCGAGCTCTCACCCGAGGGGGTTCCCCTGGAGGAGCAGGCGGGGGTCGGCGGTCCGGATGCTTTCCAGCGGCTCTACACCCCGCATCGCATGGCTTATATCAGGGGTGAGGGCCGCTCCCGTGACGATGAATGCCCATTCTGCTCCATTGTCGGGATGTCCGACGAGGACGGCCTCGTGGTTGCCCGGGGTAAAAGCGTCTACGCGGTCCTCAACCTGTACCCCTACAATGCCGGACACCTTCTCGTCGTGCCCTATCGCCACGTCGCGGACTACGCCGACATGGACCCCGAAGAGATCGTCGAGATGGCATTCTTCGTTCAGCACGCGCTCCGTGCGCTGCGGGCCGCCAGCGGGGCCCACGGGTTCAACACCGGCATGAACCTGGGGGATGTCGCCGGCGCCGGGATCGCCTCGCACGTGCATCAGCACGTGGTGCCGCGGTGGGGCGGTGACACGAACTTCATGCCCGTGGTGGGCGCGACCAGGGTGCTGCCCGCCCTGCTCGGGCAGACCAGGCAGATGCTCGCCCAGGCCTGGGCGCAGACCGCGTCCGACGAGCAGGGCGGATAGCGCCGGGCCCGGTGGAGGCCGCAGCCGGGTCGGGGCGCCCCCGTCGGGGCTGCCCGCCGCACCGGGTCCCGCCCGGCGTCCTGCCCGGTGCGGCGGGTGTGCGGTCACGGATGTCTCCCGTCGGCGATCCTTCCTGAGTTGGGCCGAAGGTTGCCAGTCGTCCGCCTTTCCCGCTTTATGTCCGATTCCTGCTTTATGCCGATTTTTTCGCTTCACGCCGACAGGGCATCCCCAAGCTGTGGTGGCATCGGCTCGTAGCCGCGATGGTTCCGCGTGAAGCTACCCGTGCCGTGGCTCAAGGATCGTAGTTCAATCGCATATCTGATCATTTCGCTCGCAGGGACCTCTGCGTGAATGACCGCCCGGGGGGTGGCCCTGGGCCTGCCAGGGATGGGTTCCATCCCGACGACCCGTCCTCGGCGAGTGGACAGGTCGCCCATCACGGCCCCGACGTACTCGTCGGGTACCAGGACGTCAACGGCCAGGATCGGCTCGAGCACGACGACGCCGGCGGCCCGGGCCGCGTCCTTGAGCGCCAGTGCGCCGGCGATCTGAAAGGCCATGTCCGAGGAGTCGACGCTGTGCGCCTTGCCGTCAACGAGGCGGACCCGTAGATCAACCATGGGATGGCCGGTGCGGACGCCCTGCGCCATCTGCGCCCGGACGCCCTTCTCCACCGACGGGATGAAGGCCCGGGGAACCGCGCCGCCGACCACCTCATCGACGAACTCGAAGCCCCCGCCCGCCGGGAGCGGTTCGACCTCGATCTGGCATACCGCGAACTGACCGTGCCCACCGGACTGCTTGACCTGACGGCCGAGTCCGCGTGCCGGGGCACGCAGTKTCTCCCGCAGCGGGATCCGGGGCGCGATCCGGTCCACCGCGGCGCCGTAGCGCTGGGCGAGCCGTTCCAGGACCGCGTCGCTGTGGGCCTCGCCCATGCACCACAGGACGAGTTGGGCGGTCTCGGGGTTCTGCTCGATCCGTAGCGTCGGGTCCTCCACGGCCAGCCGGCCGAGTGCGGTCGACAGCCTGTCCTCGTCCGCGCGGCTTCGGGCACTGATCGCGACGGGGAGCTGCGGTTCGGGCATCGACCATGCGGGCAGGTAGMGCGGGTCGTCGCGATCGGAGAGGGTGTCGCCGGTCTCGGCGGTGCTGAGCTTCGTCACCACGCAGATGCCGCCGGCCGGGCACTCGCCCACCGTGTGCAGAACCGAGCCGTACGGCCGGGAGAGCGCCCCGACCTGCTCGTCGTCGTCGTGGTCGGCGTGCCTGGCCGTGGCTCTGCCGTGCCCGCTGACGTGCACCGCATCGTCGGGATGCAGCGTGCCGGAGAACACCCGAATCACCGACATCCGGCCCACGTAAGGGTCCGTGGTCGTCTTCACGACCTCGGCCACGAGCGGCCCGGCCGGATCACCGTGGCTCTGCTCGCAGGGGGAGCCGTCAGGGCGGCTCACCGGCGGCAGGAGATGCTCCCGCGGCGAGGGGAACCCCTGCACGAACAGGTCCAGCAGCTCGACGGAGCCGAAACCGCCGGCCCGATCGACGCCCCGATCGCTCCCTGCACCGGCGCCCGGACCCGAGGTCGAACCCGGAAGCAGACCGGCCGGCAACACCGGGAAGAACGTCCCGCGGGCGACCGCGGTCTCCAGATCGCCGAGCAGGAGCTTGGTGTCGGGCTCATCACCGGACAGGTACCGGTCGAGGAGGGCCTCGTCCTCGCTCTCAGCGATGATCCCCTCGACCAGGGCGGCGCGGGCGGAGGCGTACCGGCCGGTGAGGTCGGCCGGGGTGGCGAGTTCCCGGCAGCCGCCGTCCGGGTACTCCCGCACCCGCCCGGACAGCAGATCCACCAGCCGCATCGAGGCGCCGGCCTCCCGCTCGGGCAGGTAGGCCGGCAGCACACCGGCCCCGAAGGCCCGTTGGCAGCCCTCGACGGCCGCCGCGAAATCGGCCCGGGGATGGTCGAGATGGGTGAGCACGATCGCGCGGGGCATGCCGACCCCGGCGCACTCCGCCCACACCATGCCGGTCGCGCCATCCACCCCGTCGATCGCGCTGACGACGAACAGAGCGGCGTCGGCGGCCCGCAGGCCCGCCCGCAGCTCGCCCACGAAGTCGGGATAGCCCGGGGTGTCCAGAAGATTGATCGTGAGCCCGCGATGACTGACCGAACACAGGGTGAGGCTGACCGACCGTGCCGGGCGACGCTCGGGATCGGCATGGCCGACGTAGCTGGTCTGGGCGGTCTGACGGTCGCCGTTCTGGCGGTCCGGCGGCCCGGCGGTGGCGAGTAGACGGTCCACCAGAGCCGTCTTGCCCGCRCCGGTGTGGCCTACCAGGACGACGTTGCGCACATCGCACGAGGCTGATGACATCCTCGCCTCCTTGACTGGGAGGTAACGGCCTGTTCGGTAACGGCAGAGTCCTCCCCTGTTACCTGGGACACAAGCCCGAGGGCGGCCGTGGTCGGGAATGCGCGGATCGTGGCGGCTGTACTGTGAAGACCGCCCGAAGTCGGGCGCACGCGGGACGACCACGCGGGACGACGGGACGGACATGCTCGCTAGCAAGGCACGACCGCAGATCCAGAAGTTGCTCGACCCGGTGAGCCAGTGGGCCGCCCGGTCGTCGGTGTCGCCGGATGTCGTGACGATCATCKGCATGGTCGGGGTCGCGGGCGGGGCTCTGGGGTTCTTCACCCGCGGGGTGTTCTTCCTCGGCACCGTGGTAGTCACGCTGTTCGTCTTCTCGGACCTGATCGACGGGGTCATCGCCCGCGCCCGCGGCATCTCCTCCAAGTGGGGGGCCTTTCTCGACTCCACGTCCGACCGGGTCGGCGACGGCGCGATCTTCGGATCGCTCGTCCTCTGGTACGCCGGCGACGGCGATTCCCTGCCGTTGGCGGGTGCGGCCCTGATCTGCCTGGTCGCCGGGTCGATCACCTCGTACGTCAAGGCCCGCGCCGAGGGACTCGGCTTCACCTGTGACGTGGGGTTCGCCGAACGGGGCGAGCGGTTGCTGATCCTGCTGGTCGCCGCCGGGCTGTACGGCCTCGGGGTGCCCTACCTCCTGCCCGCGGCGCTGTGGTTCCTCGTCGGTGCCACCACGCTGACGGTCGTCCAGCGGGTCGTCCACGTCTACCGGCAGTGGTACCGTGCGGGGGACCCTCCCTCCCCGTTGACGTCAAGGGCGGCCCCGACCACCGCGTCCCGGACCACGGCTGCGTCCCGGAGCGCGACCACCTTCGGCCCCGGCCGCAACGGCCGCTGAGCGGTCATCGAGACGACCCGACGAAGAGCCGAGCGTTGACGACGGGCGTGCGGGCGACGGCGGCTGGGCGGGCGGCGGCAGCCGGGCGGTTCACCGACCTCGCCTACGCGCTGGGCTGGCGCGGCGTCCGGCTGCTCCCGCAGCCCGTGGCCGCCGCGGCGTTCCGGTTCGGCGCCGACCTGGCCTACCGCCGCGACGGGCGGGGGGTGCGCCGGCTGCGGTCGAATCTCGCCCGGGTGGCGCCGCCGGGAACCGATCTGGACCGGTTGACCCGGGCGGCGATGCGCTCCTACGCGCGGTACTGGCTGGAGGTGTTCCGCTTCCGAGAGATCGGTCTGGACCGTGTCGTCGGCCGGCTGCGGCTGCTGGACCAGTATCGGTTGTGGGATGCGCACGCCCGCGGGAAAGGGACCATCGTGGCGCTGCCGCACATGGGCAACTGGGAGCAGGCGGGCGCCTGGCTGGTGGCGAATGGCGTGCCGTTCACGACCGTCGCCGAACGCCTGCGGCCGGAGGCGCTCTTCGAGCGGTTCTTGGCCTTCCGCTCGGAACTCGGCATGGAGGTCGTCCCGCTGACCGGCGGGCAGGCTCCTCCGTTCGACCTGCTCACCGAGCGCCTGCTGGCCGGGGGGATGCTCTGCCTGCTCGCGGACCGGGATCTCTCCCGTGGCGGGATCCCGGTGAGGTTCTTCGGCGCCACGGCCACCATGCCCGGCGGGCCCGCGGCGCTCGCGTTGCGCACCGGAGCGGCGCTGCTGCCCGCCACGCTCTGGTTCGACCATGACGGGTGGAGCGGGCGGATCCATCCCGCCGTCGAGCCGAGCGACATCCCGACGATGACGCAGGGACTCGCGGACGCCTTCGCCGCCGGCGTTGCCGCGCACCCCGCGGACTGGCACATGCTCCAGCGGATCTGGCGCGACGACGGATGACGCCGCCGTGAAGATCGGTCTGGCCTGCCCCTATGCCTGGGACGTACCGGGCGGGGTCCAGGCGCACGTGCGTGACCTCGCCGAGACCCTGATCGCCGCCGGTCACGAGGTGTCCGTCATCACCCCGGTGGACGACGAACGKACCCTGCCGCCCTACGCGGTGGACGCGGGTCGGGCGTTACCGCTGCCCTACAACGGCTCCGTCGCCCGGCTCCTGATGGGCCCGGTCTCGGCCGCCCGGGTCCGCCGTTGGCTGCGTGAGCACGACTTCGATGTCCTGCACGCCCACGAACCGACCGCGCCCAGCGTCAGCCTCCTGGCCTRCATGCTGGCCGATGGACCGATCGTCGCCACCTTCCACACCGCCAACCCCCGGTCGCGGTTCCTCACCGCGGCCCAGGGCGCGCTGCAGCCGTCGTTCGAGAAGCTGCGGGCTCGGATCGCGGTCTCCGAGGCGGCCCGGCGCACCCTCGTCGAGCATCTGGGCGCCGACGCCATCCTGATCCCGAACGGGGTGGCGGTGCAGAACTTCGCCGGCGCCCGGCCCCTGCCCGACTACGACGACGGGCGGCCCACCGTCGTGTTCCTCGGGCGTATCGACGAGCCGCGCAAGGGCCTTGACGTGCTGCTCGCCGCCCTGCCTGCGCTCGCCGCCGAGATCGACGGTGTCCGGCTGCTGGTGGCGGGGCCCGGTGACGGGGCGGCGGTGCGGGCCCGGCTGGAGCCCACCCTGCGCTCGCGGGTCGACCTCGTCGGCATGGTCTCCGACGCTGACAAGCCCCGGGTTTTCGCCTCCGGGCAGGTCTACTGCGCCCCGAACACCGGTCAGGAGAGCTTCGGGATCGTGCTGCTCGAGGCGATGGCGACCGGGACCCCGGTGGTGGCCAGCGACATCGACGCCTTCCGCCGGGTCCTCGATGACGGGCGCGCCGGCAGGCTGTTCGACGTCGGCGATCCCGCGCGGCTGGCCGCGACCCTGGCCCAGGTGCTGCGTGATCCCGCCGGCGCCRCGCGGCTGGTGGAACGCGGTCGCRCCGTCGTCACCGCCTACGACTGGCGGGCCATCGCCGAGCGGATCGTCGGGGTGTACCAGATGGTCTCCGGGGACATGCGGGTGTCGRTCGCGACGGCGACGCGGTTGCCGGTCCGGGGCGACGCGAGGAGTGGTAACTGACCTGCCCCGGTACCAGAGCCACGTCACATTCGGCCGTTGGTTACGCTGCGCGGGATGACCGTCGTCGTGGTGGTGGTCGCCTTGGTGGTGGCGATCGCGACCTATCTGACCTGGCTGGCCACTCGGCTCGACCGACTCGCGGCCCGGGTCGCGGACGCCCGCGGTGGGCTGGTGGCGCACCTGGTCGCCCGCGCCGACGCCGCGCGCGAGCTGGCCCTGCGATGTGAGCTGGCCGAGCTGGGCGAGAGCGTGGCCCGGGCCCGAACGGCCTATCCGGACCTGCTCGCCGGGGGGGCGTTGGACGCCGCGGTCGAGCAGAGCGAGAATGCCCTGAGCCGGGCGTTACGGTCCGCCGAGGTCGCCGCGGCCGGCCAGCACCACCCCGCCGAGCTGCATGCGGTCGACTCCTGCGCGGCCCGGGTCGCGCTCGCCCGGCAGTTCCACAACGACGCGGTCCGCGACCTGCGGRCACTCGCCGGTCGACGCGTGGTGCGGATGGCGCACCTGGCCGGCCGCCGGCCGCCGGCCAGCTACTTCGAGATCGACGACGCCCTGCCGATCCGTGGCGAGGGCGTCCCTCGCGACGACCTGCCGGGGCTGGCCTCCTGATGGCCCGGCCGGTCGCGAGATCGCCGTACCATGGAAAACCGACCCACCCGTACGGGAACCATCCGGTGGGGTAGCCGACATGCAGGTGCCAGACATGCCGGTACCCAGCGGCCCTGGCGACCCGACCCAGTGAAAAGAGACGGCACATCATGTCCGAGGGCCAGACTGCCCCCGCCGCCGGCCCGGCGACCGACTCCGCCCGGCATGCCGGTACCGCCCGCGTCAAGCGCGGCATGGCGGAGATGCTCAAGGGCGGTGTGATCATGGATGTGGTCACCGCCGAGCAGGCCCGCATCGCCGAGGACGCCGGCGCCGTCGCGGTGATGGCGCTGGAGCGGGTTCCCGCCGACATCCGGGCGCAGGGTGGGGTGGCGCGGATGAGTGATCCCGACATGATCTCGGAGATCATCGAGGCGGTCTCCATCCCGGTCATGGCCAAGGCCCKGATCGGGCATTTCGTCGAGGCACAGGTGCTGCAGGCGCTCGGGGTGGACTACGTCGACGAGTCCGAGGTTCTCACGCCTGCCGACCCGCACCACCACATCGACAAGTGGCGCTTCACGGTGCCGTTCGTCTGCGGAGCCACCAACCTGGGGGAGGCGCTGCGCCGGATCGCCGAGGGCGCGGCGATGATCCGTTCCAAGGGTGAGGCGGGCACCGGCGAGGTGTCCAACGCCGTGGTGCACATGCGTACMATCCGGGCGGAGATCGCCCGGCTGTCGGGGCTGCCCGCCGAGGAGCTCTACGCGGCGGCCAAGGAGCTGCGCGCCCCGGTCGAGCTGGTCGCCGAGGTGGCCCGGCTCGGTCGGCTGCCCGTCGTGCTGTTCACCGCCRGCGGTATCGCCACCCCGGCGGACGCGGCGCTGATGATGCAGCTCGGCGCGGACGGGGTGTTCGTCGGGTCCGGGATCTTCAAGTCCGGGGACCCGGCGCGCCGCGCTCGGGCCATCGTCGAGGCGACCACCATGTTCAAGGACCCCGACGTTCTGGTGAAGGTCTCCCGGGGCCTTGGCGAGGCGATGGTGGGCATCAACGTCACCGAGCTTCCCCCGGAAGCCCGCTACGCCGACCGCGGCTGGTGAGTGGCCCGCGGATCGGCATCCTCGCGTTGCAGGGGGATGTGCGCGAGCACGCCCGGGCGCTCACCGAGGCCGGCGCGCGGCCGGTGGCGGTGCGCCACGCGGTGGAGCTCGCCGAGGTCGACGGGCTCGTCCTGCCCGGAGGTGAATCCACCACGATCGGCCGGTTGCTGCGCGTGTTCGAGCTGTTGGAGCCGTTGCGGGCGGCGGTGGCCGCGGGGTTGCCCGTGTTCGGTTCATGTGCTGGCATGATCCTGCTTGCGCGGGACGTCGTGGGCGGTCGGCCGGATCAACCACTGATCGGCGGACTGGACATCGTCGTCCGGCGTAACGCCTTCGGCCGGCAGGTGGACTCGTTCGAGGCACACCTCGAGGTCGTCGGGGTGGCGGGGCCACCTGTGCACGCGGTCTTCATCCGGGCACCATGGGTAGAAAAGGCAGGAGACGCGGTCGAGGTCCTGGCCCGTGTCGCCGAGGCGCCGGTGACGGTCCGCCAAGGACCGCTGCTGGCCACCGCGTTCCATCCGGAGCTGACCGGTGATGCCCGGGTGCACCGGCTATTCGTCGACAGCGTCCGATCGTCCGGGTCCGGTCGATGATCGGGCGCAAGAGAGGCAGGTCATGAGCGGCCACTCCAAGTGGGCGACCACCAAGCACAAGAAGGCGGTCATCGATGCCCGCCGGGGCAAGCTGTTCGCCAAACTGATCAAGACGGTCGAGGTGGCGGCCAAGACGGGCGGCGGAGACCCCGCGGGCAACCCGACGCTCGCCGACGCCATCGCCAAGGCGAAGTCGCAGTCCGTGCCGAACGACAACATCGAACGGGCCGTCAAGCGGGGTTCCGGCGAGCTCGCCGGTGGGGTGAACTACGAGGACATCACCTATGAGGCGTACGGCCCGGGCGGGGTGGCGATCCTCGTGGAGTGCCTGACCGACAACCGTAACCGGGCGGCGTCGGATGTCCGGGTGGCGATCACCCGTAACGGCGGCACGGTGGCCGACCCGGGGTCGGTGTCGTACCTGTTCAACCGCAAGGGTGTCGTGCTTATCGAGAAGACCGCCGGCCTCACCGAGGACGACGTACTGCTCGCTGTGCTCGACGCCGGCGCGGAGGAGGTCAACGACGTCGGGGAGGCCTTCGAGGTGGTCTCCGAGGCGACCGATCTGCACGCCGTGCGGGTGGCCGCCACCGATGCCGGCCTGGCGGTCACCTMCGCGGACATCTCCTGGCTGCCGAGTGTGAGCGTGTCGCTGGAGGCCGAACCCGCCGCCAAGGTCCTCAAGCTCATCGAGGCGGTCGAGGATCTCGATGACGTCCAGAACGTCTGGTTCAATGCCGACATCTCCGATGACGTGATGGAGCTCGTCGGCAGCTGATCGTCCTCTCGGGCGATCTGTTGGGCGTGTCGTGGATGTCCGGTTGTGCCGCCGCCCCTAGAATCGAACGAATGTTCTTGTGAACGTGCGGTCGGGAGGGTGGATGCGGGTGCTGGGGGTCGATCCGGGGCTGACCCGGTGTGGCCTGGGGGTCGTCGACGGTGGCCTCGGCATCCGGGCCCACCTGGTCGAGGTGGGGGTGGTGCGCACCCCCGCCACCGCCGAGGTCGCCGAACGGTTGTGCGCCGTGTCCGATGGCATCGACGCCTGGCTCGATCGCACCCGCCCGGAGGCGGTCGCGGTCGAGAAGGTCTTCAGCCAGGCGAACATGCGTACCGTGATGGGCACCGCGCAGGCCGGGGCGGTCGCCATCGTGCTGGCCGCCCGGCGAGGCCTGCCGGTGSGTCTCTACACGCCCAGTGAGGTGAAGGCCGCGGTGACCGGCAGCGGCCGGGCGGACAAAGCGCAGGTCAGTTTTATGATCACCAGATTGCTCGGGCTGACCGAGGCGCCACGCCCGGCCGACGCGGCGGACGCCCTCGCGTTGGCGCTCTGCCACCTGTGGCGCGGGCCGGCGCTGGCCCGGTTCCGTTCCGCCGCGCCGGGCGGACCCACCCGATGATCGCGTCGTTGGCCGGCACGGTCACCGCGCTGACCCCGCTGTCCGCCGTCATCGAGGTCGGCGGGGTGGGCCTGCTCGTCCACTGCTCGCCGTCGACGCTGTCGCGGCTGCGGGTGGGGGAGTCCGCCTCCCTCGCCACCACCCTGATCGTGCGCGAGACCGAGCTGACCCTCTACGGCTTCGCCGACGCCGATGCGCGCGACGTCTTCGAGATCCTGCAGAGCGCGGCCGGGGTCGGGCCCAAGCTCGCCCAGGCCGTGCTCGGGGTGCACGATCCCGACACGGTGCGCCGCGCCGTCGCCGAGGAGGATCTCGCGGTGCTGACGAAGGTCCCCGGTATCGGGCGCAAGGGCGCGCAGCGCATCGTCCTGGACCTGCGGGACCGGCTCGGTCCGCCGGGTGACGGTGCGCCGCTGCCCGGCCCGCGCCTGACGTCGGGACCGGAACCGATGCCGGCCGATGCCGTCGGGGTCGCGGCGACCGTGCGGGAGGCGCTGGTGGGCCTGGGCTACTCGGGTCGTGAGGCCGACGCCGCCGTGTCCCGGGCGCTCGTGGTCCTGGCCGCGCCCGTCGGCGAGGGCGCCGCAGCCGGTGGCGAGCAGGCCGCCCCGGGCAAGGGAGACGTCCCGGGAAAGGAAGGCGCCCCGGGTTCCCGGGCCGGGGCCGACTCGGGAACCGGCGGCGCTCCGCCCGACACCGCGACCCTGCTGCGCGCGAGTCTTGCCGTGCTACGCAGGTGAGGGCCGTTATGACGCCGCCATGCGGCGCGCGACCGCGTCGGGCGGTGGTCAGCCGGGGCGGCGGTCAGCCGGGGCGGCGGTCGGTCGGAGCGGGGGTAYGTCGAGGGGCGGGGGTACGCGGAGGTGGGACATGAGTGACGACGGCCTGGTGTCCGCCGCGGCGAGTCCCGAGGAGCGCGCCTTCGAGGCCGGGCTGCGTCCGCGCACCCTGGCCGAGTTCGTCGGCCAGCGTAAGGTGCGCGAGCAGCTCACAATCATGCTCGAGGGGGCGCGGGCGCGTGGTCGCCCGCCGGACCACGTCCTGCTGTCGGGCCCGCCCGGTCTGGGCAAGACCAGCCTTGCGATGATCATGGCGCAGGAGCTCGAGGTTCCGTTGCGGATGACCAGTGGGCCGGCGATCGAACGCGCCGGGGATCTCGTCGCGATCCTCACTGCCCTCTCCCCGGGAGAGGTCCTGTTCCTCGACGAGATTCACCGGATCGCCCGGCCAGCCGAGGAACTGCTCTACGCCGCGATGGAGGACTTCCGGGTTGACGTCATCCTGGGCAAGGGCCCGGGCGCGACCGCGATCMCCCTCGACGTGTCGCCATTCACGCTGGTCGGGGCCACCACCCGGTCGGGCCTGCTGACCGGCCCGCTGCGGGATCGGTTCGGGTTCACCGCCCATCTGGACTTCTACGACGCCGACGAGCTCGCCCGGGTGCTGACTCGCTCGGCCGGCCTGCTGGGGGTCACCCTCACCGCCGAGGGAGCCGCCGAGGTCGCTGGCCGGTCGCGTGGTACGCCCCGCATCGCCAACCGGTTGCTGCGCCGGGTGCGCGACTACGCGGAGGTGCGGGCCGACGGCGTGGTCACCCGCGAGATCGCCCAGGCGGCGCTGCGGATCTACGACGTCGACGGGCTCGGACTGGACCGTCTCGACCGGGCCGTGCTGGAGGCGCTGGTCACCCGGTTCGGCGGCGGTCCGGTYGGGCTCACCACGCTCGCCGTGTCGGTCGGGGAGGAACCGGAGACGGTGGAGGACGTGGCCGAGCCGTTCCTGCTGCGTGCCGGCCTGCTGATCCGTACCGCCCGGGGCCGGATGGCCACTCCCGCCGCCTTCGAGCACCTCGGTCTGGACCCCGTCACCGATCCGCTCGGTCGTACCCAGGTCTCGCTGTTCACCGAGGGAGAATGACTGTGAGAGGGTCGGTCGGCCGGGGAGTAGTCACTGAAGGTGATTACTCCGTCCGGGATGAGTCGTCCCCGTAGCATCGGCCATTCCGGCCGGAGGAGGTCCTGTGTGCCGGGCACAACCGCCCTGCCCACCACAGGCATCCGATCGATACGTACGATCGCCGCAACACATCAGGAGGGCAGGACGTGCACGTACTCGTGGCAGCTTCGGTGGCGGCCGGCAAGGACGGGGGCAGTTCGATCAGCGGGCTTCTGTTCCCGCTGATCCTCATCCTGGTGATCGTCTACTTCTTCTCGATGCAGCGGCGCCGCGCCAAGGCGCAACAGCAGCAGATATCGCGGATCGTTCCCGGTACCCTGGTGATGACCACCGCTGGTCTCTACGCCACGGTCGTCGAGATGGAGGACGGCGACCTCCTGCTGGAGGTTGCGCCCGATGTCGTCTGCCGCTTCTCGCGCAGCGCGGTCGCTCGGGTGATCAGTACGCCCGGCGGAGCCGGGGACGGCGGGGAGTCCTCCGGGGAACCCCGGTCACACGACGACGGTTCCGACGGCCCCGGTGGCGCCGAGGCGTCGCATCCCGGCGGTGGCCTCCCCGGTGGGGACGGCGGCACGGGCGGTGAAACGACACACCCGCCCCGCAAGGAGCTGTGATCGCCGGTCACCTGACCGAGCACTACCGTTCGGGGAGCGGAACGCACCCTCGGTGACATTCGTTCGGATACTTTGGGCACCGCCGGTCCGGGCAGCGGCGAGACGAACGAGCGCCGGCACACCGGCGCGTGAGGAAGGGACTCGCAGGTGGCACGCGGCTCGGCACGGGTACCCAGGGGGATCTCCGTCTGGACCCGGCTGGGGATCCTCGGCGGTCTGATCGTCGTCCTCTACGGCCTCATGGCCGCTACCGGAAACTGGAAGCCCCGGCTCGGGCTCGACCTGCAGGGCGGGACGAGCGTCATCCTCACGCCTCGTGCCACGCAGGGAAACAACGTCGACAGTGGTGCCGTCAACCAGGCCGTCGACATCATCCGGCAGCGCGTTGACGGCTTGGGCGTCGCCGAGTCCGAGGTTCATCGTACCGGCAACCAGATCGAGATCTCGGTGCCCGGCCGCGGCCGCAACGACGTCGTGGATCTGGTCGGGCAGACCGCTGAACTGCGTTTCCGTGAGGTCGCCACGTCCGGCCAGGCCACCCCGGTGCCCACCCCCACTGGGGCGGCCTCCGCACCCACGCCGGGTGCGACGGGCCAGCCGGCCCCGACGGCCGGCCAGAGCACGCCGAGCATCGCGCCGTCATCCCCGGCACCCGCCGCGTCGAACAAACCGGCCGCGCTCGGTGACGGCACGGGCCGCGGCCTGATCGCCCAGCCGGTGTCGCTGACCGCCGCGGGCACACCCGCGGTGGGCGCGGCCTCGGCTTCTCCGGTGGCCTCGGCTTCTCCGGCCCCGGCCCCCGCGCCGGCGGCGACCGGGTCGACCGGGTCGACCGGGGACAGCCCGCCTGCCGACGTGTTCGCTCGCTACGAGTCGCTGACGTGCGCAGCGGCCGACGTCCGCAAAGCCTCGGTCAGCACCGACCGCCCGCAGGACTGGACCGCCGCCTGTGACCGGACCGGGACGACGAAGTACCTGCTCAAGCCGGCCACGGTGGTCGGGACGGATGTGAAGACCGCCTCCGCGGGCCTGCAGGGCGGCGGCGGGACCACGGGCATCACCACCGGGCAGTGGGTCGTGAACGTCGAGTTCACCGGTCCGGGCCAGAACAAGTTCACCAAGCTGACCGAGAGCACGATCGGCAAGCAGGTTGCGATCGTGCTCGACGGGGTGGTGCAGTCCGCGCCGCAGACCAACGAGCGCATCCCCGGATCGGCCCAGATCTCCGGCGGCTTCAGCCAGTCCGACGCCGAGGACCTCGCCAACGTGCTGCGCTACRGTGCCCTTCCCCTGGCCTTCGAGCGCTCCCAGGCCGAGTCCATCTCGCCGACCCTCGGTCGTGACTCGCTGCACGGCGGACTGCTCGCCGGCGCCATCGGACTCGTTCTCGTCATCGCCTACTCCTTCCTGTACTACCGGGCGCTGGGCATGGTCGTGATCATCTCCCTCGCCGTCAGCGGTCTGCTGATCTACGCCTCGGTGGTGCTGCTCGGCGTGGCGATCGGGTTCACGCTGACCCTGGCCGGCATCGCCGGCCTGATCGTGTCGATCGGTGTCACGGCGGACTCGTTCGTGGTCTACTTCGAACGGATCAAAGACGAGGTCCGGGCCGGTCGCACGGTCCGGGCGGCCACGGATCGTGCCTGGCCCGCCGCGCGGCGCACGATGCTCTCCGCGGACACGGTTTCCTTCCTGGCCGCCGCGGTCCTCTACATCCTGTCGATCGRCTCGGTGCGCGGCTTCGCCTTTACGCTCGGGCTGTCGACGTTGAGCGATGTCGTGATCATGTTTATCTTCACCCGGCCGTTGGTGACGTTGCTGGTGCGGCGCAGACTGTTCTCGGTCAGCCGGTACTCGGGCCTGAGTCCGAAGACCCTCGGCGGGCGTGGCGGTGGCGTGGCACCGGYCGCTTCCACCCGGGCGCGACTGGCCAAGCGGCCGGCGCCGGCCGGGCAGAGGCGGGAGAGCTGAGATGGCACTGGTCGGGCGGATCTACCGCAGCGACTTCAACGTCGACTTCGTCGGCCGGCGCAAGGCCTGGTATGCCGTCTCCGGCGTCGTGGTCGCCGTCTGCATCATCAGCATGATCTTCCGTGGCTTCACCTTCGGTATCGAGTTCTCCGGTGGCGCGGTCTTCCAGCTRCCCAGCGGTGGCGGTACCGTCGCGCAGGTCGAGGACACGCTGTCCGGCATCGGGCTCGACCCGGCGGACAGTGTGGTCCAGCAACTGGAGACCTCCCACCAGTTCCGGATCCAGACGCCGACCCTCTCCGACGCCCAGACCCGTGAGCTGACCGGCGCGTTGGCCAAGCGCTTCTCGGTGTCGAACCCGGACCGCGACATCGCCGTGTCGACCGTCGGCTCGTCCTGGGGATCGACGATCACGAACAAGGCCCTCCAGGGCCTGGCCGTCTTCCTCGTGCTCGTCGTGATCTACCTCTCGGTACGGTTCGAGTGGAGGATGGCGCTCGCGGCGATGGCCGCTCTTGTTCACGACCTCGTCGTCACCATGGGTGTCTACTCGCTGGTAGGTTTCGAGGTGACGCCGTCGACGGTCATCGCCGTGCTGACGATCCTCGGATTCTCCCTGTACGACACGGTGGTGGTGTTCGACCGGGTGCGGGAGAACACCGCGGGCATGGGCACGTCGACGCGGCGGACCTACGCGGAGGCGACGAACGACGCGCTCAACGAGACGTTGGTGCGTTCACTGAACACCTCCCTCATCGCCCTCATCCCGGTCGCATCCCTCCTCTTCGTCGGCGCCGGTCTGCTCGGTGCCGGCACGCTGAAGGACCTCGCGCTCGCCCAGTTCGTCGGTATCGCCTCCGGTACATACTCCTCCCTGTTCTTTGCCACGCCGCTGCTCGTCGACCTCARGCGCGGCGATCCCGCCGTGCGGGCGCTGGATGCGCGGGTCGCCCGTGAGCGCGCCAGGCGGGTCCGGGCCGCCGCGGGTGTGCCGGRCACGGCTGTTCCCGCCGGCGCGGCGGTCGATCCGGCCGGCTGGGGTGAGGACGCTCCCGTCTCCGGCGCGCGTGAACCGGTTCCGGCCGGGGCGAACCTGGGCGGTGCCGCCCGACGACCGTCGGGCGCGCCCCCTGCCCGGCGCGCCGCGGGGCGCAAACCCGGGCGGCGCGGACGGCCGAGCGGTAAGAAACGCCGGTGAGCCAGGTCGCCGGCCGCGCGGATCTGGGCGGGGCTCCGATCGGGTGGCCGCGGATCTCCGGACGATCTTGATGTCGGGACGATCCTGATGTCCGGGCAACCCTGAAGTCCAGACGACCCTGAAGGTGGGAGAAGCGGCACGATGACGAGCATCGACGACGCACCGCAGCGGTCCGCCGCGCACGACGCGGTCGCCGAGGTCCTGCGTGGCCACATCCGCGACATTCCCGACTGGCCGCAGCCAGGGGTCGTGTTCAAAGACATCACCCCGCTGCTCGCGACGCCGACCGCCTTCGGGGTGGTCATCGGTGCGCTGGCGGACGCGGCCCGGGCGCTGGGGGCCACCACGATCGCCGGCATCGAGGCGCGGGGCTTCCTGCTAGCCGCGCCGGTCGCGGACCGGCTGGGCACCGGCCTCGTGCCGATCCGTAAGCAGGGCAAGCTGCCGGGGCCGACCCGAAGCGCCTCCTACGACCTGGAGTACGGCGCCGCCACGATCGAGATCCACGCCGACGCGGTGCACGACGGCGACCGGGTCCTGCTCGTTGACGACGTGTTGGCCACCGGTGGCACCGCGGCCGCCGCACACAGCCTGCTCGCGGCTGGTGGCGGGGAGGTCGTGGGGCTGGCGGTCCTCATGGAGCTGTCCTTCCTACCGGGCCGTGATCGGGTCGCGCCGCTCGATGTCGTCTCCCTTCTGACGATTTGACCTCGCCCGGGCGAGGTCCGCGGAAGGCTTCTGACCAGTGCGGCGTTAGGCTCGGTGTCTAGTCCTTACGCAGGAGCGGTCCGTGCCCGAGGCAGCGCCGGTGACCACCGGAGTTTCGCAGCCCRCCGTCACTCCCTTCCGGGAGCCCCGGCCGGTGGGCGATGCCGCGCGGGCCACCGCCGGATCGGCGGCGCGTGAGTCGGCAGTCCACGGGCCGGCAGTCCACGGGCCGGMAGTCCACGGGCCGGCAGTCCACGGGCCGGCACAGCCGCCGGCTGCGGATGGTGGCGACGTCCGCGGGCAGGAGCCGCCGGGTGGATCCCCGGGGGGGTCCGAGCTGGTCACCGCGGTCGGCATGGGACGGCGTCCCGAGGACGGTTCCCCGGTCGTCCCCCGGTTGGGGCACGAGTCGCCGCCGCTGCCGCGTCGGGTACGCGGTCGGCTCTCCCGCCTTGCGACGCACCGGGCGACGCCTCCCTCGGCTCTCGACCCGGTGCTGCGTGGGCTGCTCGCGAACCACCCGCGCGCCGACATCGCCCAGGTGCAGCAGGCGTTCGAGGTCGCCGACGCCGCGCACGCCGGCCAGGTGCGCTTCTCCGGCCACCCGTACATCACTCATCCGATCGCGGTCGCGAGCATCCTCGCCGATCTGGGGATGGACACCGCGACGCTGTCCGCGGCGTTGCTGCACGACACCCTCGAGGAGACGACGCTTACCGTCGATGCAATCCGGGACACCTTCGGTGACCATATCGCGCTCATCGTCGACGCGGTCAGCAAGCTCAACCGGGTCAAGGTCGGCGAGGCGGCCCAGGCGGAGACCATCCGCCGGATGGTCGTCGCGATGGCCCGCGACCCACGCGCGCTGGTGGTCAAGCTCGCCGACCGCCTGCACAACATGCGTACCCTGCGCTTTCTGCCCGAGCACAAGCAGGAACGCAAGGCTCGGGAGACGCTCGAGGTCTACGCCCCGCTCGCCCACCGGCTCGGCATGAACTCGTTGAAGTGGGAGCTGGAGGACCTCTCGTTCGCCGCGTTGTATCCGAAACGGTACGACGAGATCGTCCGGCTGGTCGCTGACCGGGCCCCGAGCCGGGACGTCTATCTGGCTGAGGTGATCGGGCAGGTACAGGTCGGCCTGCGGGACGCGCGGATCAAGGCGGTCGTCTCCGGGCGGCCGAAGCACTATTACTCGATCTACCAGAAGATGGTGGTGCGCGGCCGTTCCTTCGACGACATCTATGATCTGGTCGGCATCCGCGTCCTGGTCGACTCGGTCCGGGACTGCTATGCCACGCTGGGTACCGTGCACGCGACCTGGAAGCCGATTCCCGGCCGGTTCAAGGACTACATCGCGATGCCCAAGTTCAACATGTACCAGTCCTTGCACACGACGGTCATCGGTCCCGAGGGCAAACCGGTCGAGCTGCAGATCCGCACGCACGCGATGCACAACCGGGCCGAGTACGGCATTGCCGCGCACTGGAAGTACAAGGAGGACGGGGTTGCGGCCCGGCCCTCGGCGGGGACCCCGGAGGGCGGGCGGGCCGGTCGGCGCAAGGGCGGACCCGATGCGGACCTCATGACCTGGCTGCGTCAGGTGCTCGACWGGCAGCGGGAGACCGCGGACCCGGGAGAGTTCCTCGACAGCCTGCGGTTCGCCGCCGAGACCGACGAGGTTTTCGTCTTCACCCCCAAGGGCGACGTCATCCCGCTGCCTGCCGGGTCGACCTCGGTGGACTTCGCTTACGCGGTGCACACCGACATCGGCCACCAGTGCGTCGGGGCCCGGATCAACGGCCGTCTCGCGGCCCTGGACACCCCGCTGGACAACGGCGACGCGGTCGAGATCTTCACCTCGCGGGCCCATTCGGCCGGCCCGAGCGAGGACTGGTTGATGTTCGTCCGTTCGTCGCGGGCCAGGACGAAGATCCGCCAGTGGCACGCCCGTGGGCGCCGGGAGGACGCGATCGTCGCCGGCCGCGACGCGATCGGCCGCGCGATGCGCCGCCACGGCCTGCCGCTGTCCCGCCTGATGAGCGGGGACGCGCTGTTGAACCTGGCCAAGGACCTGCGCTACGCCGACGTGGCCGCCCTCTACGCGGCCGTGGGGGAGAACCACGTCAGCGCCCAGTTGGTGGTCTCGCGGCTGCTCGTGGCCCTCGGCGGTCCGGAGGGGGCCGAGGAGGACGCGGGTGAGACCGAGCTGCCGATCCGCACGCTGCGTCGCTCGACCGGGGAGGCGGGGGTGCTCGTCACCGGTGCTCCCGACGTGTGGACGAAGCTCGCCCGCTGCTGCACCCCCATGCCCGGCGACGAGATCGCCGGTTTCGYCACCCGGGGCAAGGGCGTGTCGGTCCACCGGACGGACTGCTCCAACCTGTCGGGGCTGCGCGGCGGGCCGCACGACCGCACGGTCCAGGTCGAGTGGGCGCCGTCGTCGGGCTCGGTGTTCCTCGTCGTGATCCAGGTCGAGGCGATGGACCGTACCAAACTACTTTCGGATGTCACCCGGGTACTGTCCGACCGGCACGTGAACATCCTGTCGGCGTCGGTGGCCACCACACGGGATCAGGTGGCGGTCAGCCGCTTCACGTTCGAGATGGGAGACGCCAAGCATCTCCGGCACATCCTGAGTGCGGTGCGTGCCATCGAGGGCGTATACGGCTGTTTCCGCGTTACCTCGGGCGTACAGGTCTAACGGGTCGAATCAGGGGGGTGCCGTGGATGCTGAGACCGTGGGTGCGGGTCTGCCGGCCGGCGGCGGTCTGACCCCCGCGCTGTCCCGGGCCGACGGYGGTGCCGACGAGGCCTCCCGGGCCCTGTCGGCGGCCCGGCAGGCGAGCGTGCGTCTCGCCCACCTGGCCCGGCGGATGGCGACACCGCGGATGTCCCAGGTGCCGCCGGAGCTGCGTGACATCGTCGAGGCGCATCGCGACTATCATCCGCGCGCCGACATCGGCCTGCTGGTGCACGCCTACGGCGTCGCCGAGCGGCTGCACGCCGGTCAGATGCGGCGCAGCGGGGATCCGTACATCAGCCATCCCCTCGCCGTCACCGAGGTCCTCGCGGAGCTGGGGGTGGACACGACTACCCTGATCGCTGCCCTGCTGCATGACACGGTCGAGGACACCGGGTACACCCTCGACTCCGTCACCCAGGAGTTCGGCGCGGAGGTGGCCAACCTCGTCGACGGTGTCACCAAGCTGGACAAGATGCGGTTCGGGGAGGCCGCGGAGGCCGAGACGCTGCGCAAGCTGATCGTGGCCTTGGCCCGGGACTACCGAGTACTGGTCATCAAGATCGCGGACCGGTTGCACAACATGCGCACGCTCGCCTTCATGTCCCCTCCCAAACAGGTGAAGATCTCCCGGGTCACGCTCGAGGTCCTGGCCCCGCTGGCCCACCGGCTCGGCGTCAGTGTGATCAAGCGAGAGCTGGAGGACCGGGCGTTCGCCGTGCTCCATCCCGCCGAGCACGCCCGGATTGCCGCCACGGTGGACGAGTTCACCGCCGCTGAGCGCGCGGCCGGAACCGTCGCGGCGCTGGTGGCACGGTTGCGAGCCGGGCTCGCRGGGGCTCGCATCGACGGCGCCGTCTCCATCCGGGTCAGCCACCTGTTCTCGATCTACAAGCGGGCTCAGGAGCGCAACCGGCCCGTCCAGGACTACACCGACCTCGTCCGCGTCCTCGTGCTCGTTGACGAGGTGACGGACTGTTACGCGGCGCTGGGTGTCATCCACGCCCTGTGGCGACCGGTGCCCGGCAGGCTGCGCGACTTCGTGGCTACCCCGAAGTTCAACATGTACCAGTCCCTGCACACGACGGTGACCGACGGCGCCGGCCGCTCCCTCGACATCCAGATCAGGACGCCGTCGATGCACCGGCTGGCCGAGACCGGGATCGTCGCCCGACCGGTCGGCCCCGGCGCGGACGGCGCCCGCCTGGAGGGCCTGTCCTGGTTGCACAGCTTGCTGGACTGGCAGGAGGAGGTCGACTCGGACGAGTTCCTCGAGTCGCTGTCCTCAGACCTGGATGCCGACGAGGTGCTGGCGTTCACGCCCAAGGGCAGGATGCTCGCACTGCCGGCCCGGTCCTCCCCGGTGGACGTCGCCTACGCCGTGCACACCGACATCGGGCACCGGGCGATCGGCGCCCGGGTCAACGGTCGGCTCGTCCCGTTGCATACCCGGCTGCGCAACGGCGACGTCGTCGAGATCCTGACCTCCAACCTCCCCGGCGCGGGACCGTCGGAGGACTGGTTGCACTTCGTCAGGACCTCCCGGGCCCGGGTACGTATCCGGCGCCGGCTGGCCCGGCAGCGCAGGGACACCGCCGCCGGGGCGGCCGAGCCGGGCGTCACGACCACCCGGTCCGGGAGCGGCGGCGGGGCGCGGACCGCCGGCGGCGCGGACGGCGCCTCGTCGGGCCTGCCGTCGCCGACCCGTCCGATCGCCCGGCGTGGGATGCCCAGCCTCGCGGCCGTGGCAGACGACGGGGTGGGTGGTCGGGTGCCGGCGAGGCTGGCGCGATGTTGCCTTCCGCTGCCCGGAGACGTGGTCGTCGGCTTCGCGACGCACGGCAGCACCGTGTCTCTGCACCGCCGGGAGTGCATGAACGCCACCGAGGCGGGGTCGGACCGCGAGCGCGTCGCGGTGGCGACCTGGTCGGCACCACAGGCGCAGATTTTTCCCGCGGAGATCGCCGTCGAGGCGTTCGACCGCTACGGGCTGCTCGCGGACATCACCGAGGTGCTCTCGGAGATCTCGGCGTCCGTCCGCGCGGCCTCGACGACCACATCCGATGATCGGGTCGCGCATGCGCGTTTCACGATCGAGGTCACCGGGCCGGAGCAACTGGACAAGGTGCTCGGCGCCGTGCGCGGCGTCGGCGGTGTCTACGACTGCTACCGCGTGTGCCAGACCCAGGGGTCGTCGGCTCACGGCGCGCCCGCCGGGGACGGGTGAAGCCAGCGCAGGGCGGCGGTGGCACCGACCCGGGCGGGGGACCGCGGCAGCGGTAGGACCAACCGGTGGGTGAGACCAGGCTGGTTACGGGAGCAGGCCGGTCTTCTCCGGCCGGCGTGGGGTGCTGTCTCTTGCGCCCAGCGTGGCCTTTCCGCGCCGGAATGTACCCTCCCGATCAACCGGCGGTAAACGGCTTGCGACTGAACCGCCCATTCCGGGTGGATCCGGGTGGAATGTCACGCGGAGAATACGGACCATCCTACCGGACGCCGTAAATTCAACGGCTACCGCCACTGATCGATGTAGGGTATCTTGCGTATCCATCGTTTTAGAGATGGGAGTGCGCGTGGGTCACCTTCAGGTCATCGTGAGTATCGACTCCCGGGAAAGCGCTGACCGTATCKGTAGGATCCTGGTGGAGGCGCGTCTGGTCGCCTGTTTCCAGGTGATCGGACCGATGAGCAGCACCTACCGCTGGAAGGGCCAGATCGAGCAGGCCGAGGAATGGCTCTGTCTGGCGAAAACGACCACCGAACGATTCGATGAGCTACATGAGCGGCTCGTGGTCCTCCACCCCTACGAAAATCCCGAGATCATTGCCACGCCGATCGTCGCCGGCCATGCCGACTATCTGGGCTGGATCAGCGCCGAGACGGCACCCACCGTCAGGTGAGTGCCCGCAGCTGCTCGTCGAACTCGCGCACGGCCTGGGTGTGCTGCCAGGGCCGCAGGTGCTCCCGGGCGCGGCGGATACGGGCCAGGCCCAGCGAGAAGTCCGTCTGGAGCACGATCGCGAGGGACTCGGCCGCGAAGTGGCAGGCCGCCTCGATCTCCCGCCGCTGGATGTGCACCTCCGCGATGTCGCTCATCAGCAACGACCGCTTCTTCGTCGCACCGGGAGCGGCCGCCCGCAGTGCCTCGGTGGCGGCGGCGTAGGCCGCGGCGGGTCGCCGTAGCCGCGTGTAGGTGGTGACCTTCAGGCCATCGAGCCGGCCCCGGTCGAAGAACTGCGTCCAGACCCGGTCCCCGTCGCTCTCACCCCGGTCGAAGGCATCCTGGGCACGGTCGAGGGCGGCCAGCGCCGCCCGGCCCTCGCCGCGAGCGGCCTGCTCCTCGGCCTCCCGGGCAGCCAGCCAGGCCCTGGTCATCACCGTGCTGCCCGTGGCGGCTCGCCGCTGGGCTTCACCGAGCAGCGCGCAGGCCTGGTCGTGGCGGCCACGGCTGGCGGTCTGGTAGCTCTCGTAACCGAGTACGCAGGCCCACAGGGCGTGGTCATCGGCCTCGCGGGCGGCCTCGATGGCCACCCGGTAGTAGGCGACGGCCGCGGGCAGGTCGTTCATGTCGAACGAGAGCCATCCGGCGAGCGCCGCCGTCTCCCCGGCGGTGGAGGTCAGCTCACGGCGCACCGGGGACCGGCTCGTGGTCTCCAGCAGCTGACTGAGCCTGCTCAGATGCCCGGTGACCCGCTGTATCAGGATCCGGGCGGGAACGCGTTCCTCTAAGCCGTACAGCCCCGCGGTGAGCTGGCCCAGCTCGTTGACGAGCTCYGGGGTCACCGTGCTACGGCGACGCAGCGCCGCCGAGAGGCGCTCCCAGGGCGGGGTGTCCGTGACGCCGTTCATGGGCACGACGGCGACGCCGCCCGCCGCGGCGAAGAGCCGGAGAAAGTCCCGACGTTCCACGGGAATACCGTTCGTGTCGATCATGTCGGTGCCGGGGTGAAGTACGAGTGTGCCCGCGGCGCCCGTCTCGCAGGCCGCCTGTTCAAGGTTCATCGACGCGGCGACGGCCGTACCCTGACCGGTTCCGCCCCGCAGTGCTCCGACGGCGGCGGGAAGCGCTTCGTCATCCACGAAACCGAGCTCCGCCGACGACCGGCCGAATAGCGCCCGCAACAACCGCTGATAACGCAGGCTTGGTTTCTTGTCGCCCTTCTCCCACTTGCAGATCATGTTGCCGGTCACCCCGGCCTCGCGACCCTCGTGGATGACGGAGAACCGACGGATCTCGGTGGCGAGCCGTTCCTGCGACCAGCCCCGTTCCTCCCGACTCAGTCGCAGCCGGGTGTTGGGTGTGCGGGTGTTGGGTGTGCGGGTGGTGGGCGTCCTGTCACCACCGGATACCTCAGGTGTTGGCGCGGAGGCCACCGGTGCGCGGGGAACTGCCGAAGGACCGGTCGTGAGCTGCATCGGGGCCTCCGAAGTCAATCGGTTGACTCCAGGAGCTTAACCCTCTGTGAGATAAGACGGTCATGCTCGGGCGTGGTCCCTTCGGGACCATCCACGGCAAAAGTGTGGTCATCCCGACGCGCCTGCGGCCGCCAGCGTCTTCGCCGAGTGCCGCCTTCTAGAGTGTGATGGCGTGAGAGCCGGCCCCCTCGACCGAAGCCCTCGTCCACGACGTCCCGTTCCACCAGCCCGACCGCTGCGCGCGTGGCAGCGTGCGGCCCTGGAGATCTACCGGTCACGGTCGTCGTCGGGCGCCCGGGACTTCATGGCGGTCGCCACCCCGGGCGCCGGGAAGACGACCTTCGCCCTGCAGGTGGCCGCCGACCTTCTCACTGCCGGCGAGATCAGTCGGATCACCGTCGTCGCGCCCACCGAGCACCTCAAACGCCAGTGGGCCGTGGCCGCGGCGGAGGTTGGTGTCGACCTCGATCCGGACTTCCGCAACTCGGCCGGGGCGACATCCTCCGACTACACCGGTGTCGCCGTGACCTACGCCCAGGTGGCGGCGCATCCGGCCCTGCACCGTGCCCGGACCGCCGCGCGTCGCACCCTGATCGTCCTGGACGAGATCCACCACGCCGGCGACGCGCTGTCATGGGGTGAGGCGATCCGGGAGGCGTTCACCCCGGCCGCGCGTCGCCTCGCCCTGACTGGTACTCCGTTTCGCTCCGACGTCAACCCGATCCCTTTCGTCACCTACCTGCCGGGCCCCGACGGGGTGATGCGCAGCATCGCGGACTCCTMCTACGGCTATGYCKAGGCGCTGCGCGACGGGGTTGTCCGCCCGGTGCTCTTCCTCGCCTACTCGGGCGAGATGACCTGGCGGACCAGTGCCGGCGCGGAACTGAGCGCCCGACTCGGGGAGCCGCTCACCAACGAGCAGACCGCCGCCGCGTGGCGCACCGCGCTCGACCCGGGCGGGGACTGGATGCCGGCGGTGCTCGCCTCCGCCGACACCCGGCTGTCCCAGGTGCGGGCCGGCGGCATGCCCGACGCGGGCGGGCTGGTCATCGCCACGGATCACGCGGCCRCGCGCGCCTACGCCGCGCTGCTCACCCGGATCACCGGCACCTCGCCCGTGCTGATCCTCTCCGACGACCCGACCGCGTCGACCAAGATCGATGACTTTCGCCGGTCGGCCGACCGGTGGATGGTGGCGGTACGGATGGTCAGTGAGGGCGTGGACGTGCCTCGCCTGGCGGTCGGGGTCTATGCGACCTCGGCGTCAACCCCGCTGTTCTTCGCCCAGGCCGTCGGGCGGTTCGTTCGGGGCCGCGGTCGCGGGGAGACGGCGTCGGTCTTCCTCCCGAGCGTGCCGTCCCTGCTGGCGCTGGCTGGCGAGATGGAGGTCCAGCGGGACCACGCCCTGGAGAAGTCCCCGCGCGATCCGGACGCCTTCGACGACGACGCGCTGCGGGACGCCAACCGGCGCAAGGACATCCCCGACAAGCCGGACACCTTGTTCACGGCGTTGGGATCCTCGGCCCATCTCGACCGAGTGATCTTCGATGGCGGCGAGTTCGGCACCCCGGCGGCCCCCGGGTCCATCGAGGAGGAGGACTTCCTGGGCCTGCCGGGCCTGCTGGAGCCCGATCAGGTCGCGGTTCTGCTGCGCCAGCGGGAGGCCGCCCAGCAGGCCGCCCAGCAGGCCGCCACGCGCCGTGCCGCTGCCCGTGCCGCGGATTCGCCGGTCGTCCCGCCGGCCCGCGAGGGCGTGCAGCCGGCGGTCGAGGCGGCCACCCGGCCCGTGCACGAGGTGATCGGCGAGCTGCGCAAGGAGCTGAACCGGCTTGTCGGCGCACACTTCCACCGCACGGGCAAACCGCACGGGATGATCCACGCCGAGCTGCGCCGGACCTGTGGCGGTCCGCCGAGCGGCCAGGCCACCGCCGCGCAGCTCCAGGCCCGCATCGACACCATCCGCCGCTGGGCCGGTTGACCGGCGGGTCAGCCGCCCTGGGTGATCGTGATCGAAAGAATCTTCGGCTTGCTCGCCGGGGCACCATCGGAGCCGCCGCCCTCGACGCCGGGCCCGGTGAGCTTGTCGAGCACGTCGAGTCCCTTGGTGATCTTCCCGAAGACGGTGTAATTGCCGGCGAGCGCCGCCGCGCCCTGCGGGGTCGGGTTCTGGTAGTTGATGAAGAACTGACTGCCGTTGCTGTCCGGCAGTTGGCTGTGCGCCATCGCCAGCACGCCTCGGTCGTAGGTCACGCCCTGGGTATTCTCGTTGGCGTACCCGTACCCCGGGCCGCCGTTGCCGGTTCCGGTGGGATCGCCGCACTGCAGGACCGAGATGCCTGCGTCGGCCCCCCCGGTCTGGCGGTGGCACGTGGTGCCGTCGAAGTACCTGGCGTCGGCGAGCGTGCGCAGGGCGTGCACCGTGCATGGTGCCTTCTGGGCGTCCAAGGCGGCCGTGATGGTGCCGGCGTCGGTGATGATCACCATTGTCGCCGGGGACGTGTCGACGGTGGCCGCGGCCGCCGGCAGGGTGGCGCCGCGGGCCGGGGCCTCCCCGTTGGAGGTGTAGGTGCACTGCCCGACCCTGCTGGTCTGACGGGGGGCGGCCGATGGTGTCGGTGCGGTCGCGGTGGGTGCGGTCGCGGTGGGTGCGGTCGCGGTGGGTGTCGTCGCGGCACCGGCGGCGGCCACGTCGGGCTGGTCGTCCTTGCCGGTGAGCAGGATCGCGGCGATCGTCGATGCCGCGACGACGATCGCGATGAATCCGGCGACGATCGCGAGCCGCTGCTGACGACGGCGATGGGCGAGCCGGCGCCGCTGCGCCTGCCGGGCCGCCCGGGCCTCGGCGAGCTCGCGTTGACGTCGCTCCTTTGAACTGGCCACCGTCGCCGGCCTCCCTCGCTTCTGATGCGGTCTGCTGGTTCTGGTGTGGTCTGGTTCTGGTGTGGTCTGTGCACCGTAACCGGTGAGCGGCGGATCGCCCCGCATGGTGCCTGCCGGGGCGGGTGCCCGCCGGGCCGGGAGCGGACCGGTGCGCGGGCCGGACGGCTGGTAGCGTTACCGCAAAGCACAATGCGGTACCGATCAGAGGCTGACGCGATTCCATGCTCGATAAGCGCTTTATCCGGGAGAATCCGCAGGCCGTGAAAGACGCGGTCGCGGCCAAAGGCATTGATCTGGATGTCGATGAACTGCTGCAGCTCGACCGGGACAATCGCAAACTGCAGTTCGAGGTGGACGAGGCGCAGGCTCGGCGCAAGAGCTTCGCGAAGCAGTTCGCCGGGGCCGACGCGGCCCGGCGGGCCGAGCTGCGGGCCGAGCACGAGGCGTTCGACCGCCAGCTGAAGGACCTGCGCGAGCAGCTGGCCCGAACCGGGGGCCGGCTGTCCGAGCTGATGCTGCTGGTGCCGGGCATCCCGTGGTCGGGTGCGCCGGTGGGAGCCGACGAGTCGGCCAACGTGGTGTTGCGGACCGTCGGCGAGCCGCCGGAGTTCGACTTCACCCCGCTCGACCACACGGCACTGGCCGAGAAACGAGGGTGGGCGGAGTTCGCCCGGGCCCGGCGGGTCGCGGGGGAGCGGGCGTACGCCCTCGTCGGTGACATGGTCATGCTGGAGCGCGCGGTGCATTCCTATGCGCTCGACCTGCTGCGCGGGCTGGACTTCACCCCCGTGTCGGTGCCCGCCCTGGTCCGGGAGGAGCCGCTCGTCGGCACCGGGATGCTACCCAAGGCCCGCGAGGAGATCTATGCGATCCCCGCCGACGACCTTTACCTGGCGGGGACTGCCGAGGTGGCTCTTGTCGRCCTGCATGCCGGGGAGATTCTCGATGTGGGCCGCCTGCCGATCCGCTACGCCGGCATCTCGCCGTGCTTTCGCCGGGAGATCGGCAGCGCCAGCCGGGACGTCCGCGGTCTGCTGCGCGTCCACCAGTTCGAGAAGGTCGAACAGTTCGTGCTGTGCGCCGCTGACGAGGCCGAGTCGGCCCGCTGGCATGCCGAGTTGCTGGCCACTGCCGAGCGGATCCTGTCCGACCTCGGGCTGTGTTACGAGGTCGTCGAATGCGCCACCGGGGACATGGGCGTCGGCAAGTTCCGGATGAACGACATCAACACCTGGTTCCCCTCGCTCGGTCGATTCCGCGAGACGCACAGCTGCTCGACGCTGCACGACTGGCAGGCGCGCCGGGCGAACCTGCGCTACCGCGACACCGACGGCACCGTGCGTTTTGCGCACACGCTCAACAACACCGCCGTGGCGACCCCACGGCTGCTGGCGGCGTTGCTGGAGAACTTCCAGACCGCCGACGGCGAGGTACGCGTTCCCAAAGTGCTGCGGCCCTACCTGGGGGGCCGTGAGCTGATCTGAGGCATCCCGTGGCCCTGGCCGCGACGCGCCCGGACGGCCCGGACCAGGGCGGGTCCGGCGACCGCCAGCCGGCGCGGGAGCCCGACTGACACGCGGCGTTCGAGCACCCGGTAGTCGGCGCGCTCGACCTCGTCGAGGATGCCCCGGTAGAGGACGAACGCCGTCCGCAGGCAGTCGCGTGAGGTTGGGTGCAGCAGGCGGATGYCGGGCTCGGCGGCGCGGAACAGCTCCCGCGCCCGGCTGATCTCGAAGGCCAGCAGCCGGCGGACCGGCCCGTCAACGACGCCGGCGGCCAGCTGCTCCCGGGTGACCCCGAACAGGTCCAGCGAAGTCCGGGGCAKATAGACGCGGCCGCGCCGCAGATCCTCGCCGACGTCGCGGATGAAGTTGGCGAGCTGGAAGGCCATCCCCAGGTCGCGGGCATAGGGCAGGGCGCTGTCGTCCACTGGCTCGAGGATCGGCACCATCTGCAGGCCGATCACCGCGGCCGATCCGTGCATGTAGACGGTCAGCTCGTCCCAGGTCGCGTACTCCGTCACGGTGAGGTCCATCGCCATCGAGGCCAGGAACGCCGCGAAGTGGTCCGGATCGATCTTGAAGCGGTGAATGGTGTCGACCACCGCGGGCAGCACCGAGACCTCCGCGCGGTGCCGGTCCCTCCCGGTGCCGGCCATCTCGGTGCCGACGTCAACGGCGGGTGTCCCCGCCCGTAGCGCCGCAAGGAACCGGCTGCCCCACTCGTGCAGCCAGCGCGCCCGCTCGGCCTCGGTCAGCGTGGAGTCGAGATCGTCGACGATCTCGTCCGCGTAGCGGGCGAAGCCGTACAGCGCGTGGACGTGGGGCCGCTTCCACCCTGGCAGCAGCAGGGTGGCCAGGTAGTACGTGCGGCCGTGGGCGGCATTGAGCGCCCGGGCCCGCGCATAGGAGGAACGTAGTCGAGGATCGATGATTCCGGCCGCGTCGAGCTGCCCCACGTTAGTCAGCGTAGCCACCCAGCGAGGCGGATAGCGACGGCTCCCGCCCGATCGGGGTCGACCTGCCCCGGGGCGTCCGGTTGACCCCCTCGTCGGCGTCGATCCCCTCAGGGAAGCCGGGACGTGAACGCCAGGGACGTCGCCGCCGCGGCGAATCCCAGCCCCAGGGACAGCCCGAGGAACCAGGTGGTGACCTCCCGGTATTCGGTCCGGTAGCCGATCGAGCTACCGAGCCCCCGGTAGACCGAACGCAGTTCGTCGCCGGAGGTGGCACGATGGTACGAGCCGCCGGTCTGCTCCGCGATGTCACGGAGCGCCTGTTCGTTGACCGGCACCGGCACCTCCTGGCCGCCGACGTCGAGCGTTCCGTCGGCGGTGCCGTAGGCGATGGTGTCCACCGGGATACGGGCTTGCCGCGCCGCCTCGATCGCCTGGTTGTTCGGCCGCCCACGGGTGGTCTCCCCGTCGRAGAGCAGCACGATGGCGGCCGGAGGCGCGCTCTGCCCCGTGTCGGAGAACCGTTTGCCGGCGGTGGTGATCGCCTGGAGCGAGGCGAAGATTCCTTCGCCGACGGCGGTCGCGGGACCGAGCTGCAGGCCGTGGATGCCGGCGCGGACCGACTCGCGGTCGGCGGACGCGGGCACCAGGACCGTCGCGCTGCCGGCGAACGAGACCAGCCCGAGGTTGATACGGGGAGGGAGCTGGTCGACGAATGCCGAGGCGCCCTGCTTGGCGGCCGCCAGCCGGGTCGGGGCGATGTCCGTGGCCGCCATCGAGTTGGAGACGTCGATCGCCAGGATGATCGTCGCGCGTTCCCGGGGAACCCGCTCGGCCCGCGCCGGTCGCGCCAGGGAGAACACCAACCCGGCGAGGGCGAGCAGCAGCAGCGCCGCCGGGACGTGACGGCGCCACCACTGCGGTCGGCGGGGAAGCACCGAGGACAGCAGCGACGTCGACGACAGCCGGGCGGCATACACCCGCCGCCGCGCCGAGACCACGACATAGGAGATCAGCAACGCGCCGACCCCCAGGTACAGCCACAGCCAGTGCCCGGCCAGGAAGCTCACCGGCTGCCTGCCCGACTGGTGCCTGCCCGACTGGTGGCGGGCGCCGCCGTGCCACCCTGGTCGGTCCGACCCACGGGCGGGCGGCGGCCGGCTCCCCGGCCGCGCCGGTTCGCCGAGGCGAACCGGACGATGTCGACCAGCCAGTCCGAGTCGGTGCGCAGGACCAGATGGTCGGCGCCGACCCGGCGCAACGCCAGCGAGACCGCGCTGCGGTGGGCGACGGCGGCCGCGGCGTAACGTTCCCGCAACCGCCGCGACGACGTCGGGACCTCGACGAACGCCCCCGTCTCGGCGTCGACGACGGGCAGCGGCCCGACCGGTGGCAGGGTCAGCTCGAGCGGGTCAACGATCTCGATGGCGAGCACCTGATGCCGCGCCGCGAGCACCCGCAGCGGCCGTTCCCAGCGCAGGTCGGTGGACAGGAAGTCGGAGACGACGACCGCGAGCCCCCGGCGGCGCGGCGGGCGCAGCAGGCCCTCCACCGCCGCGGCGAGGTCGGTGGCCGCCGCCGGATCGGGCCGGCGGCGGGGCCGGTCGTGCGCGCCGCGAGGCGCGGTGATGAGCGTGTGCAGCAGCGCCCGCAGCCCGTCCCGGCCGGGCCGGGCCGGGATCGCCCGTGGACCGGCCTGGGTCAGCGCGATCGCGCCCATCCGGTTGCCGGTGCGGGCGGTCAGGAAGCCGACCGCGGCCGTGGCGGCAATCGCCAGATCACGCTTCTGCCAGGTACCGGTGCCGAACTCGGTGCTGGCGGTGAGGTCCACCAGCGCCCAGGTCTCGAGCTCCCGGTCGGCGATGAGATCGTGGACGTGGGGGACGGTGGTCCGGGCCGTGACGGCCCAGTCCATCCGGCGCACGTCGTCACCGACGGCGTACTCGCGGCTCTCGGCCTTCTCGCTGCCCTGACCGGGCAGCAGCCCGAGATGATCGCCGAGGAGCATGCCGTCGAGACGGCGGAGCACGGTCAGTTCGAGCCGGCGCAGGGTCCGCTCCACCGCCGGATCGGTCGCCGACACGGAGCCGGCCCGGAGCCGGTCCGCGGGGTCCGTCATCCGGACGCACCCTGGTCGAGGTATTCCGGGAAGCCCGAACGCGGGTTCGTCCCCCACCCGCCGGCATGCGGACCGGTGGGGTAGTGGGGGCCCTGCTGGCGGGGCGCCACCTGAGGCTGCGGGACCACGCCCAGGATCCGGGCGGCGATCGCGTCCGCGGTCAGCCCCTCGGCCAGCGCCTCGTACGAGAGCACCAGGCGGTGGGGCAGGACGTCCAGGGCGACCGCGGCGACGTCGTCGGGTACGACGTAGTCGCGCCCGCGCAGCAGGCCGAGCGCGCGGGCCGCCGCGACCAGTCCGAGCGAGGCGCGCGGCGAGGCTCCGTAGGCCAGGTGGCCCTCGAGTTCGGGTAGACCCGCCTCGCCGGGGGACCGGGTGGCGAGCACCAGCCGGACGGCGAACTCGATGATGGCGTGATGGACGAACACCTCGTCGGCTCGGGTCTGCAGCCGGGTCAGCGCCTGCGGGGTCAGGACCCGCTCGGGGAGCGGTGGCGAGGTGCCCATCCGCCGGACGATCTCGAGCTCCTCCGCCGGGTTCGGGTAGGGGACGTTGACCTTCATCAGGAACCGGTCCCGCTGCGCCTCCGGTAGCGGGTAGACACCCTCGGATTCGATCGGGTTCTGGGTGGCCAGTACCAGGAACGGCTCGGGAAGCCGGTGGGTGACCCCGCCGAGCGAGACCTGCTTCTCCGACATCACCTCCAGCAGCGCCGACTGCACCTTCGCGGGTGCCCGGTTGATCTCGTCGGCGAGCACGAAGTTCGCGAAGACCGGGCCGAGCTCGACGYCGAACGCCTCCTGACTCGCCCGGTAGATGCGGGCACCGACGATGTCGGAGGGCACGAGGTCGTTGGTGAACTGGATGCGGACAAACGAACCGCCGACGACGGTTGCGAGGGTCTGCACGGCCAGCGTCTTCGCGACCCCGGGCACGCCCTCCAGCAGGCAGTGGCCCCGGGCGAGCAGGGCGACGAGCATACGTTCGACCATCCGGTCCTGTCCGACGATCACTTTTTTGATCTCGAACAGGGCGCGTTCGAGCAGCGCCGCGTCCGACGTGGTGTCCGGTACGGCGAGGCCGGCCGGGCTGTGCCCTTCGTCCATGGCAGCATTGTCCCAGCCGCATCGTGGAACAGGGTGCCAAAGGACTCGGCACGGCCTGGCCGGAAGCCTCTTCTAAGCCGCTCTTCAGCAACTTCTCGGCGGTGGGAAATGTTCGGGGCACCGGGGCACCGGGGCACCGGGGCACCGGGCTGTCGGGCTGTCGGGCTGCCGGGGTGCGTCACGGGTCAGCACAGGGCGCGGGAACGGTAACCCCGGTCAGCGCCGAGGATCCGCTCCGCGGCCAGCCGGCCGGAAATGAGGACCATCGGGACCCCGACGCCGGGCCGGGTGCCGCTGCCGGCGAACACGACGTTCGCGAGGCCCGGGGCCAGGTTCGAGGGGCGGAACGGACCGGTCTGGCGAAAGGTGTGGGCCGCCGCGAACGGGGCGCCCGCCGCCATCCCGCGGGCCCGCCAGTCGGCGGGCGTGGTGACCTGCTCCACCTCGATGGCGTCGCCGAAGCCTCGGTAGCCGTGGCGTTCGCAGGTGGCGACCACCTCGTCGCGGTAGCGCGAGCGCAGCACCGACCAGTCGAGCGGGGCGGTGAGGTTGGGTGTGGGGAAGAGCACGTAGTACGTGTGGCCGCCGGCCGAGGCCATCGCGGGTTCGGTGCGTGAGGGGGTGGTGACGAGGAAGGACGGGTCGCTCATCAGCTCGCCGCGATCGATGATCTCGCGGAAGGTCGACCGCCAGGCCCGGCCGAAGTGGATGGTGTGATGCGCGGTGTGCGGGTACTCCACGCGCGCCCCAGCCAGCAGGAGGAAGCACGAGGGCGAGTACCGCAGGCGGCGCAGGCGGGCCGGCGCCGTCGAGGGAGGCAGCAGTTCGGTGTAGGCGATCGGCAGGTCGGGGTTGAGCACCACCACGTCGGCGCCGATGCGCTCCCCCGCCGCGGTGTGCACCGCGACCGCCCGGCCGCCCCGCACCTCCACCCGCGTCACCGTGGTCTCGTAGCGCAGGGTGGCACCGTGTTTGGCCGCGGCGCCGGCCAGCGCCTCGGCGACGGCGTGCATGCCGCCGGCCGGGTGGTAGACCCCGGCGACGCAGTCCATGTAGGAGATGACGGCATAGAGGGCCAGTGCGTCGTGCGGGGCGAGCCCGGCGTACATCGCCTGGAAGGAGAACATCCGCCGGGTCCGCGGGTCCCGTAGATGGCGGCCGACGACGGTGTCGAGCCGGCGGAAGCCGCCGAGGGCGGCCAGCCGGGCGAGCTGCGGGCGCAGCAACGACAGCGGGGAGTCGACCTGCGCGTCGATGAAGTGGCGCAGCTGGGTGCGGAACATTGCAGTGACGATTCCGACGAACCGCTCGAAGCCGGCCGCCTCCGCCGGGCCGCACAGCGCCCGGATCTCCTGTGCGGTGTCGGCGGGGTCGGCGCGGATGTCCAGCGACGAACCGTCGGCGAAGAACCCCCGGTACATCGGGTCGAGCCGGGTCAGTGACAGCCAGCGGTCGAGATCCTCCCCGACACAGTCCAGGGCGTCGGCAATCAGCTCGGGCATGGTCAGGACGGTCGGTCCGGTGTCGAAACGATAGTCGCCCAGTGYGAGCAGGCCGGCCCGACCGCCGGGGGTCGCATCCCGCTCGAGCACCGTCAMCCGCCGGCCGGCTCCGACCAGGYGCAGCGCGACCGACAGACCRGCGAGACCGGCCCCGACGATGACGACGTGATCCGTCGCTCCGGTCACCGTGCGCACCTGCCACCTGCTTCCTGGTCGATGGACTTCCCTGTCGATGGTGCGGTTACCCGATGTGGTCGGTTGCTCAATGTGATCGCGAAGTCGCTGCCATGGCGAGTTCCGTCAGGGCGGCGAGGGTTGTGACGTCCAGATCCGCCCGTCGGGCCGCCTCGACCGCCGTGGCGGTCCGGGCGGCGATCCGTTCCTCGGCGGCGGCCACCGCTCCGCTTGCGGCGATGATGTCGCGGGCCTCGGCGACCCGGGCGGCGCGGGCCGCGGGGTTCTCGGTGGGCCCGAATCCCGGGGAACATCCGGGTCCCCCGGAATACCCGGGATTCTCGGGCTGTCCCGCATCCTCAGGGTGCCCGGCGCGCCGGACCGGCGGGGAGATCAGCGTGCGCAGCCGGGCCGCCGCGGCCGGCTGCGCACGGGTCAGCGCGAGCGCCAGCAGGCCAGTGGGCCGCCCGTCACGCAGATCCTCCCCGGTGGGTTTTCCCGTCACCGCCGGATCGCCGAACACGCCCAGGAGGTCATCGCGGAGTTGGAACKCCTCGCCGAGCGGCAGGCCGAACGCCGCATAGGCCGCCAACAGGTCCGGCGGCGCGCCCGCGAGCAGACCGCCGAGCTGCAGGGGACGGACCACCGTGTAACCGGCGGTCTTGTACCGGGCGATGCGGACCGCCCGCCCGGGATCGAGGCCGCCGTGCGGACCGGCCTCGGCCTGGCCGACGAGGTCGAGGTACTGCCCCGCCATCAGCTCGCTGCGCATCCGCCCGTAGGTGGGCCAGGCCCGGACCAACGCCTCGGGTGGCATCCTGCTGGCCGCGAGCAGTTCGTCGGCCCAGGCCAGGAACAGATCGCCGAGCAGGATCGCGGCCGAGCGGCCGAAGTCGGCGGGATCACCCCGCCAGCCGGCGGTCCGGTGGACCCGGGAGAAGCGCCGGTGCGCGGCCGGCCTGCCGCGCCGTGTGTCGGAGGCGTCCATGACGTCGTCGTGGATCAGCGCGCAGGCGTGCAGCAGCTCGATGGCGGCGGCGGCGGTCACAATCTCGTCGCAGTCCGGGCCGCCCGCGCCCCGCCACCCCCAGTAGCAGAAGGCGGGACGCAACCGCTTGCCCTCCGCCAGCAGAAATTCGGTGGCGATACGGACGAACGGGATCAGATCGTCGTCGATTCCGCGCAGGAGCGCTCCGCGCGAACCGGCGAAGCGCCGCAACACGGCGGAGACCCGCCGGCGCACATCCACCGTGGTGTGGTCCGGCACCGTGGTGTGGTCCGGCACCGTGGTGTGGTCCGGCACCGTGGTGTGGCCGGGGATTGGCCGGCGCCCGGGGTACCGTGCGGTGTGCCCGTGTTCGACACCGCCGTCGTCGTGGTCGCCGTTCTGCTGGTCGCCGCCGCACTGGGCGGATTGACCCTGTTGCGGCTGCCACCCGCGGAGCTGACTCACACTGTCGACGGTATCGACGCCGTGGAGGYTCTGGTGGCCRCCGGCCGCGTCGAGATCTCCGGGCGGGACCGCGAGGACGTGCACGTCGCGCTGACCGTGCGGCGTCGTCCCGGTCGGTCCGTACCCGTGCTCACGAGGGCCGGGAGCACGCTGCGGATCGACGGCCGGGCCAGCGACGTGCGGGTCAGGCTGACCGTGCCGCCACGGGTCCGGGTGCGGGCCGAGGTGCTCGCCGGYGAAATCACGCTGTGGGGGGTAGGCGGTGAACTGTCCCTGGTCACCCGCGATGGCACCATCGCCGGGCGGGAGCTCACGCGCGGTCCGGTCGCCGCGCGCAGCCGGGACGGCGACGTCAACCTGCACTTCAGCGAACCGCCGGACGGCGTGCGGGCGCAGAGCGAGACAGGCATGGTCACCGTCATGCTGCCCGACGGCGAGTACGGGGTGGAGGTGGAGACCGCCGATCCCGGGGCGGCCGACGTGGAGCTGACCCCGTCGGCGCACGCGGCGTGCCAGGTGGTGGCGCGCAGCGTGTCCGGGCGGGTACGGGTCGGTCTCGCCGCGCCGCTGGGACCCTTGTCTATCTGACGTCTCTTGTCCATCTACCGTCCATCTGGGTTGTCCCAGCTGGTCCCGCCCAACGAGCCCGTTTCAGCCGGGTTGCTCACCCACGTTGGTGGAATCGACGGATCATGACTCTCGCGTGATCACGCTGGGGATTCATGGGATCACGCCGGGGAAATGTTGCTGCCCGCTGTCGGGGCCTGATCGGTCGTGYTTCCGATCGGGGGTCCGTCTTCGATCGTGGCCACGCTCGGTCTACCCTCGTGCCATGGCGGCGGTCCGGAGTCTGAGCACGCAACCCACGACGATGGGCGAGTACCTCGCCACCGGTCGTGCGTCCTTTTCCTTCGAGTTCTTTCCGCCGAAGACGCCGGACGGCGAGCGGCAGTTGTGGACGGCCCTGCGCCAGATCGAGGCGCTGCATCCCTCGTTCGTCTCGGTGACGTACGGGGCGGGCGGGTCGACGCGCGAGGGCACGATCCGGGTGACCGAGCGGATCGCCACCGACACCACCCTCACGCCGATCGCCCATCTCACCGCGGTCAACCACTCCGTCGCCGAGCTGCGCCGGGTCATCGGCAACTACGCCGGCGTCGGGGTGCGCAACGTCCTGGCCCTGCGCGGCGACCCGCCAGGGGATCCGCAGGGCACCTGGACCGCCCATCCCGCGGGCCTGCGGCACGCGGACGAACTCGTGCGCCTGGTGAGGTCGGTCGGCGGCTTCTGCGTCGGCGTGGCAGCCTTCCCCGACAAGCACCCACGATCGGTCGACTTCGACAGCGACGCGCGCTACCTGGTGGGCAAGTTCGACGCCGGCGCGGACTACGCCATCACCCAGTTCTTCTTCGGCGCTGACGACTATTTCCGTCTCGTCGACCGGGTCCGCCGGCTGGGCTGCGACAAGCCGATCATTCCTGGGATCATGCCGGTGACGAACGTCGCGCAGATCGTCCGGATGGCGCARCTGTCCGGCGCGGCCTTCCCGCCGGYGCTGGCCTCCCGGTTGCAGGCCGTCGCCGACGACCCGGCGGCCGTGCGGGCGATCGGGGTCGAGGTGGCGACCGAGTTGTCCCRTCGCCTGCTGGACGGCGGTGCACCGGGCCTGCACTTCATCACCCTCAACCGCTCCAGCGCCACCCGAGAGATCTACCAGGCGGTCCGATAGCCGGCCGCGGTCCGCGGGGTGGCCGATCCGCGGGGTGTCCCGGTGGCGCATGACGGGTGGGCCGCTCGCCTGACCCGTCCGCGCTCATGCCRCCGGGCCGGCACTCAGTCGTGCTCGTCGTAGGCATCGAAGACGCACAGCAGCCATTCGTCGCGGAGCGAATGCTCCCGGACCAGCGCGAACCCGGCCTGGTTGGCGGCGTCCACCACCGCCGTCACCAGGCTGAGATCAAGGGTGTTGAAGATCGGGGTGATCCGTACCGCAAGGATCACCTGGTCGCGATGGGCGGAGAAGACCGCCCGCGGGTCGAGGTCCTCAAGGGTCTCCACTACGCCGCCTACCTGTTCGGACACGTCACTCCCGCCACGYCTGGGTGGCACCGCTGTTCTCTCGTGACACCGCTGTTCCTCCGACACCGCGTCTCCCCACCTCGGGCCGGTCCGGTGACCGATCGACGCCTTCGGTTTTGGTCGCCGGCCGGACGCAGGGTGCCGCTACGGCTCGCGGTAGGGGACGACGAGACTCTATGTCCCAGCATGTCCCAGCGCGAGACGGCGTACCGGACGGATGGCGGCGTACCGGGCGGGGCGCTGGCCGTACCGGGCGGAACGGGATGGCGGAACGGGATGGACGACGGGCACGATGGACGACGTGAGCACCCCGCTACCCGGTCGGGACACCTACCTTGCCCAATGGTCGGCCCTGCACGGCGGCTACGACCTGGCGCGCGGGCTATGGCTCGTTCSTGCCTGGTTGACGGTGGTCTACTGGCTGGYCAGGCCGCTCGCCGCCCGCCGGGTGCGCCCGTCGGCGGTGACCGCCGGGGGGGCCGTGCTCACCGCCCTCGCGATTCCCCCGGCCGTGGCCGGTGGCCGGTGGCCACTGCTGGGGGCTCTGGTGATCGTGCTCAGTGGCCTGGCCGACAACCTCGACGGAGCGGTGGCGATTCTCACCCGACGCGCGAGCGCCTGGGGATATGTCCTGGACTCCGTCGTGGACCGCTGCGGTGACCTGGCCTACCTGCTGGCCCTGTGGTGTCTCGGCGCACCCGGCGGCCTCGTGATCGCGGCAGGCAGCATGCTGGGACTGCTGGAGTACACCCGGGCCCGGGCCGGCAACGCCGGCTTCGACGAGATCGGTGTGGTGACCGTCGGGGAGCGGCCGACCCGGATCATCATCGCCGCGGTTGGCTCGTTCGGAGCGGGTCTGGTGCCCGGCCTCGCGAACCTCGCCGCGAGTATCGCGACGACCGCGACGCTGGCGGTCTGCGCCATCGGCCTCCTTCAGCTCACGGCCACGGTCCACGCGGCCCTGACCGCCGGGTCAGGCCGGGCCGATGAGACCGGCGACGATGCCGGCGGAGAGCACGACGAGCGGCAGCCCGCCGCCGGGATGGGTTGACCCACCGACGAGGAACAGGCCGGGTACCCGGGATGCGTTCGGAGGCCGCAGGAAGGCCGCCCGCACGCCGTTCGAGGATCCACCGTAGATGGATCCGCCCACCGTCCCGGTGCGCCGTTCCAGATCCGCCGGGGTGATGGTCTCGTACCAGCGCAACCGGGAGCGGACGTCGAACCCGCGGGCGGCGAGCACGTCGAGGATGCGCCGGGCGTAGCCGTCGGTGAGCCCGGGACGGTCCCAGTCCAGGGTGCCTGCGCCGTTGTGGCCGCCCGCGCCGCGATGCGGGGGCGCGTTCACCAGGATGAACCACGCCTCGCAGCCCGGCGGCGCGCAGGCCGGGTCGGCGGGCGCGGCAAGATAGATAGTGGGATCGGCCGCCAGCCGGCCCGCGAAGACGGCATCGAACTCGGCATCGTAGTCGGCGGGGAAGGTGACCGTGTGATGCCCCAGCCCGGGCGTGCGACCCGTCAGGGCCAGCAGCAGCACGAAGCCGGACATCGACGGTACAGTCCGCCGCAGCCGCCGGCGGCCGACCCGATCGTTCACCAGCCGGCCGTAGAGCGCCGCCGCGTCGGCGTTCGCGACGACGACGTCCGCGGGCAGCCGGATACCGTCGGCGAGACGGACCCCGTCGACCCGGCCGCCGGGGGTCCGGGTCACCGCCAGCACCGGCGCGTCGAGCAGGATCCGGACGCCGCGTTCCTCGGCGCGGCGGGTGAGCGCATCCCCGAGGCGGCGCAGGCCGCCCGCGACGTACCAGCCCCCGAAGCGCCGTTCCGCGTGGACCACCGACACCAGAGCGGCGGGGGCGTGCCGGGGATCGGACCCGGAGTAGGTGGCATAGCGGTCCAGGATCATCCGCAGCCGGGGATCACGCAGGTAGCGCAGGCCCAGCCGGCGCAGGCTCCGGCCGGGCGCGATCGCGGCGATGTCACCGGGTGCGGACCAGGCGAGCCGAACCAGCCCGGTCGCCGACACGGGACTGGACAGGAACGGTCCTTCGGCGGCGTCGAAGACCCGGCAGGCCCGGTCGGCGAGCCGCCGCCAGTCCTCGCCCGACCCGGGGGCGATCCGATCGTCCAGTTCGGCCACGAACGCGTCGTCGTCGGCATGTGCGGCGAGCGTCGTGCCGTCGGCGAACCGGTAGGACGCGATCGGGTCCAGCCGACGCAGCTCCACCTCGCYGCGCAACGGCCCGCCGGTCGCGGTGAACAGGTCCTCGAACACGYCGGGCATGGTCAGCAGGGACGGACCGGTGTCGAAGCCGAACCCATCGCGCTCGTACCAGCCGAGCTTGCCTCCGGTCCGCGACGACTGCTCGCAGACCGTCACGTCATGCCCGGTGGCGGCGAGCCGGGCCGCGGCCGCCAGCCCGCCCACACCGGCGCCGATCACCACAACACGGGCCATGCGACGACTGTACGAGCTGCTCCTTCCCGGTTATCCACGAGGAAGGAAACGGGCATCGAAGCCTCGGGAAGAAGAAGGAAGCCGCCGGAGGGGCAAGGGAAGCTCCTGGCGGGGTGCGGGGTGCGGGGTGCGGGGTGCGGGGTGCGGACCAGTGGTCAGGGGCAGCGGGTAACCGGTCGTCCCTTCCATCGGGCGGTACCCCGCCGACGACGCCACCACGACACCGCAGTCAGGTAGCCCAACAGGCTCACGGAAGCCGGATGAGCGGCGGCGTCGGGCCAGCTCCGGCCGCCCGTGCGGCGGGCGGCGAGCACCCGGCCGGCGACCCCGGCGAGGTACCCGACCGCGCCCGGGCCCGAGCCACCCAGTGCCGCCACCGCCGGCACGACGAACAGCCAGGCCAGCATGCCGATCTGCCCGACGCTGCCGAGCGTGCTTCCACCGGCGACGGCCAGCGACTTCGCGTAGCCGTCCCGCAGCTGTGACCATCCGGAGTACATCCGGTTGACCGCGAGATCGGTGCCGTCCACGACCACTCCCCGCCCGCCGGCACGCTTGAGCCTGCGCAGCAGGGCGACATCCTCGATGACCTGGTCCCGGACACCCTCGTGGCCGCCGGCCCGGCGGTAGGCCGCCACGTCCACGGCCAGCAGCTGTCCGCCCGCCGCCGAAAGCGACGGCCGGGCGGAGCGTTCGGCCAGCCGCAGCGGCAGCAGCRCCAGCCACGACCACTGGAGCAGGGGTTGGATCAGCCTTTCGGCGACACCGGCCGCCTCCTGACGCGGGTAGGGCGAGACGAGGTCGAGGCCGGCGTCCCGCAGGAGGAGAACGGTCCGCGCGACGCCGTCGGGGGCCACCGTGACGTCGGCGTCGACGAAGACGAGGACCGTGCCCGTGGCCGCCGCCGCGGCCCGGGCGCAGGCGTGCGGTTTGCCGAGCCAGCCGGCGGGCGGCTCCGCACCGCGCAGCGCGACGATCCGGTTGTCCCTCGCCGCCCACCGCGCGAGGATCTCCCCGGTGCCGTCGGTGGAACCGTCGTCGTAGACGAGGATCTCGAGGTCGGGCACCCACCGTGAGCCGAGCAGGGCCGACAGGCACCGCGGCAGGCTCCTGGCCTCGTCGCGGACGGGTAGCACGACCGTCACCCGTTCGCGTACCGGCCGGGCCGGCGGTGGGACGCGTAGCAGCCGCGCGTTCACCGCCGTGTGCACGGCGATGGCGGTGGACGCCACCGCGGCGGACCGTACCGCACCCGACCAGCATCGCCCGGCAAGCCACCGGGCCGGGGATCTCGGTACCGTCCGGTGCCTCGTCCCGTGCCCTGTCCGCCACGGCGCCGTCATCGTGGTGGGGAGCCCGCCGGGACCGGGCGGTCCCCGGCCCGGGCACGGTCCCGGGGTCCGGCCCGGGCCGCCGCGACGAGCGCAGCCCCCATCGCGATCCCGCCGGCCGCGGCCACACCGGGACGGTCGAAGAAGGTGAGGTTCGCCAGCGTCGAGGAGACGTAGGCCCACAGGAGAAGGGCGAGCGGGGCGCGCTCGTCGCGAGCCGTGCTCCCGGCCTGGTCCGGAAGCGCCGTCAACGCCGCGGTCATGGCGATCGYGACGGCCACCCAGCCGGCGGTGTTGGTGAGTGGGATTCCGTTGAGCGTCGGGCCGCCGCCGAGCCACCGCCAGTACCCCGCGGCGACCATCTGCGGGTCGATGAAAAGATCCCAGGCCGCGAGGACGAGCGCGGCCAGCACGACGGTGCGCGCCCGGCCGCGGTGGTGGCGACGGGCCAGGACATACGCCGGGTAGGTCGCCATCGCCCAGGCCATCGGCACCACGACCGGGACGCCGTACAGGCGGGTGCCCAGGGCGGAGCCGTAGACGTAGCGGCCGAAGGGCCAGCCGGTGTGCACGCCCACGGTCTCCACGAGCAGCCCGCCGCCGACGGTCACGGCGAGAAACCCGGCGGTCCACGCTCGGCCACGGGTGAGCAGGGCGTGGCTCACCGAGGAGGCGAAGAACAGCACGATCGAGGCGATGGCGAGCGCCGCCCCGGCGGATCCGGTGACCAACGGACAGGGGAGCTGCACCGCCACGGTGGCCGCCGCGAAGATCCACGGCACCGCGGTGGGCCGCGCCGGCCGCGCCGATCCGGTGAAGAGCGCGTCGGCGGTCATCGTACCGGTGCGTGCCGGTCGGCTCCTTGGGCGGAGGCACCGTCGGGACGGGCGGGGGAGCGTCCGCGGAGCTCCTTGCCGAGCACGGCGTAGGGGGTGAGGGTCCCGGGGAACTGGAAGTCGGACAACAATGGAACGAATCCCTCATGATCGTACAACCGGCGCGCCGGACTGCCCGGGGGTTCGAGGGCGGACAGCGCGGCCGTGCGTTGCGGGGCCCCGCGCAGCAGCTCCCGCAGTATGGTGCGCCCGATCGCCCGGCCCTGGTAGGCGGGCAGGACGTGCAGCTCCACGATCTCGAGACAGTCGTCGAGCCAGTACGCGGCCGAGTCCGGCGGGAGCGCGCCGGCGACGACGTCGTGCCACCACTGGCCGAYCCGGCCGGGCAGGGCGTAGGTGATCCCGATGAGTTCGTCGTCGGGTGTGACGGCCGCCACGGCACGAAGGTCCCRCCGCTCGAAGTGCCGGCGCGCATGGGCGGCCCGGTCCCGGGCGGCCCGCTGCGGGTCAGGCTCGTGGTGATCGAGGAAAGCGGCCTTGTAGACCGCGATGACATCGTCGAGCCGGGTGCGCATCCGGCTCGGGGACCAGCGGACCACCCTCACGTCCACGTCGGTCACCGGCGTCGCCTCCTGTCCGCGCCCGGATCGCCGACCTGGCCCCACGAGTCGGGTCCGGCGAGCCAGGAGGCTGGGGCGCACCATCACGTCGCTCGACGATAACTCGCCGCCCGCCGGCACCGCTCGGCGATGGGAATTACTGCTACGTAACGTCATTCCACTGATGTGGAGGGTGCTAACTCCGGATGGGTGGGAGACCGGCCCGATCACCGGCCATGGCGAGCGTGGCGCAGCGCGGCGTGCCGGCGAGGAGGTCGGCCACCAGCATGGCCACCGCCGGGGCCTGCACGGTGCCACCCGCGTTCGTCCCTGCCGCCACGATCACCCGGCCGCCGTGGTCTGCCACGGCCTCGACAAGGGGGAGGCCGTCCGGGGTCGCCGGGCGCTCGCAGACGCGGACGTCGAGCATCTCCACGCTGCCGTCAGGCCGGCGCAGCGTCGGGAACAGGCCGGCGACCGCCTGCTCGAAAACCGCGCGCAGACGGGCGACGCCGCTGTCCGCGGCCGCCCGCACGGCGGTGCCCAGATACCCGAATCCGCCGCTGACATGGATCCTGGCACCATCGGCGGACAGCGTCACATTGATCACACCTAGGGGATCTCCGGCGTGGACCTTCACCGGCCGTCGCAGACCCGGGTTCGGCAGGGTCAGCGAGAGGCCGAGCAGATGCGCGACGGCACCGGCGCCGGGCCAGGCGGCGCCCAGCAGCCGCTGCAGGTCGCGGCCGGCCACGGTCACCACGGCCCAGCCGGTGCGCAGGGTCGAGCCGTCCGCGAGATGCAGCCGGACCCCGCTGCCGGCTCCGTTCCCGATTTCGTGCCCGGCCTCGTTCCCGTTGCCGTCGGGGTTCCCGTCGAGGTTCCCGTCGATGTCGGTCTCGATGTCGGTCTCGATGCGTTCCACCCGGGTGCCGGCGCGCACCTCGACGCCCGCGGCCCGCAGCCGGTCGATGAGTACCGTGGCCAGATCGTGGATGTTGACCGCGTAGCCGTCCACCTCGACCGCTGCGGTCACCTCCCGGACGCCGTCGGGCAGCGGGACCGAGCGGCCCAGCGCGGGCCAGTCGCGAACCAGGTCCGCCCGGGACAACCGAACGACCCGCCCCCCCGCGGACCGCTGCAGCCGCTCGCCCGCGGCGAGGTCGTCCGGACCGAGATAGATCCGCGGGATGCGGGCGTCCCAGCGCAACCCRCACCCGGCAGCGAGCCCGTCCCCGCCGTCGGCGAGCGCGAAAAGATGCTCCCACCCGCGCAACCCCAGMCGGTTCAGGGCGATCACCAGGTCCCGGGCCACCGCGTGCAGCCCGGGACGGTCGGCGCACTGCTCGAAGGCGCCGGCCCAGGCCCTCTCCGGCTCCGACAGCGACTCCGGGTCCCGTAGCCGCCAGCCGCCGTGCGTCGGATCGCGATCGAGGACACCCGCGCGGCTCGCGTCCGCCTGCGGCAGGGTCTCGGTCGCCGACAGGTGCCGACCGTTCGTCCCCGCGAACGTCGTGCCCTGGGCGGCAGGGTCTGCCCGGTCGGCAGGCGCGGCGTCGAGGACCCGGACGGGGTGGCCCCGCAGCCGCAGCACGAGCGCGATCGTGAGTCCGACGATCCCGCCGCCGACGACCACCACGTCGTGCTTGTCGACGGCGGAACCGTCAGAGGCCGGGTCCTCGACGGCCCGGCGGCCGGTGCCCCGCCGATCGCCCCGGCGATCGGCCAGGTCATGACGATCGTCCTTCGGGCCGTTCCCGGTGAGGCCGTTCCCGGTGAGGTCGTTCCCGGTGAGGTCGTTCCCGGTGAGGTCGTCCAGGTCGGCCCGTCCGACCACCGCGAGGAACGCCTGATCGAGATCGTTGCTGCAGGCGGGACTGTGCATCGCCACGGAGCAGAGAGTGAATCCGCGCCGCGGCTCCCCGCCGTCCTCGGCGATCCGCCCCGCGAGCAGCTCGCGGACCGGGCCGAGGAACCGGGGGGCGTTGTCGATCACGACCTCCAGGTCGCGGCGGTCGTAGGCGTCGACCAGCGCCCGGTCGGTGAAGACGTGCGGTTCGCTGACCGACACGAGTCGGCGGCCGGTGAACGACTTGACGTGCCGCATGTCGATCATGCCCGCGGATATCCGGGGCCCGTCGTGCACGAGGGGCGCGGCGATGCTKATCAGATCGGCGGCGTCGAGGACGTCCTCGACGGTGCGGGCGACGTGGATCCGGTCTACCGGCAGTCGGTGCTTCGCCGCCCAGAGCGCGACCGTCGCCGGCCTCGCCGCGAGTGAGGGAGCGTGCACGGCCAGGTGCCAGCCGCGTGCGACGCCCTCCCGGGCGACCCGGCTGTTGATGTTTCCGGCGCCGACGAGGCCGAGCACGCCCGGCCGATCGGTGCGCGTGGCGGCCCCGGCCGACTCGGCGCCGGGTGCGTGGCCGAGCGGGTCGAACAGCCGGTCGACGATGAACCGGGCGACGTGCCGGGCGTTGACCTCGGGGGTGTTGCGCACCTCGATCCGGTGGCGGGCCGCGGCGGCCAGGTCGACGGCAGCGAGGGAGGTGCCCCGGCGGACCAGCAGCAGGGGTCGGTCCCGGCCGGCCTCCGCCGGGTCCGTGCGGACCGCGGTGGCCCACCGTTCGAGTGCCGGTCCATCCACCGCGTTCACCCCGACGACGAGGGTGTGCGGCCGCAGTTCGACCAGGGCGTCGGCCAGGCCCGTCGGCCGGGTGGCCAGCTCCGGGCGTAGCCGGGCGGCGTCGTGCCGAGTGACGAGCCGCGCGACCCGTTCGCTCACCGGTGTCGCGATCAGAACCCGACGGCGGGGGGGCTGCGTCCAGGGCGCCTGCTCGCGGGGTATCGACATGCGGCTTGCTTCACCCGGTTCGTGGGAAGGTGCGGGGCGTGGGAAGGTACGGGCGGCCCCTCCACGGTGGCGGGTGCCGTTCAACGGGGTGTCAAAGCAGGCCGTGTCCCCGCCCGGATACGGCGGGGGGCCGTGGCCGGATCTTCAACGCGGCGTCAACGTCGGCCCGGGGCTGACCTGCAGGAGAGGATCCCGCCCGCCCAGCGTCCCCCGCGAGCCGAGCACCGCGAACCGCGCGAACAGTTCCTCGCTGTACCAGCCGACCATCGGTGTGCGCCGGACGACCTCGCTGTGCGCGGGGCGGCCGTAAGYGAACCTGCGCAGCGACGCCGCGTCCTGCCAGAGGCTGAACGTTCCCTGTAAGCCGATCGGCGCCTCCCCGATGCCAGCCGCGAAGATCAGACCCTCGGCCTCGGCGAGGTCGACCGCCACCGCCGGCACCGCTTGGCGGAAGGCGAGGGTGTGCCGCAGGGCGATGCGGGCCCGGGTGATCACCGCGACCGCCGCGGGGGCGCTCGCGGGAGGCGGAACGTTCGACGCCGCCGGGTCGCCGAAGGGCTCCTGCCGTGACCACCGCCCACGTGACGACAGCGGGTGAAGGTCGATCCGCCAGCGTTCTTCGGCCAGCGACGACCATGCCCGCACCGGCGCGGATCGTTCGAAGGAACGGGCCGCCGACGGGGAGGACCAGACGGCGACCATCGCCCACTGGCACGGATCGGCGTCGCGCAGGGTGAAACTGCTCGCCGAACCGGTGCCCAGCAGTTTTGCGAAGGTCAGTCCCGGTGTGTGCCGCAGGGCGGTACGGTCGGCGGCCATCCGCGCCAGGGCGTAACCGATCCGTCGCCGGGGCACCCGCCAGAAGTCGACGGTGACAAGCGTGCTCATCGCCGCACCGATGACAGGCGCAGCAAGCTGTCCCGGGCGGCCCCGTACTTGTCGGCGAAGGCCGTGGCCACGGCCCCGGCGCCGTCGTTATCGCGCAGGGGTACCATCCGGYACCGTCCGGTTCCAGCCAGTACATGCCGACCGTCGCCCGCCACCTCCGCGAGCAGGCCGTCCGGACCGCCGCGGCCCAGCAGCGCGACGAGGTCGGGGGAGGAGACGTACACCGCCCCGTCGAGGCGCACGAACTCGGCCTGTACCTCGAGATGGCCCRCGTCCGACGGGGAGACGCGCAGCGGCACCCGCAGATAGTCGTCCAAGGCGGTGCTCCCTTCCAGACTCCAGAGCCGCTCGAAGTGCTGTTCGACGAACTGGACCAGGGTGGAGGAGACGGCCGCCTCGTGCTGGGTCGCGGCGGCCGAGGAGTACCCGACGGGGAACGTCGAGACCAGCGCCCCGGTGTCCCAGCGGTGATACGTCGTCAGGGGCTGTTCGGTGTAGAGACGCACCGCGAGCCGGGAGCGCAGGACGGGAGCGAGCCGATCCCGCAGTGCCTCGAGGACCAGCAGGTTCGAGCRGATCATGCCCGGTACGTCGACGCTGTGCAGGAGGTCGGCGGCTCGTCCGGCCACGGCCGGGGAGTCCGGGTCGAGTAGGAGCACCTGAATGATCGCTCCGGCGTCGACCGCCGCGAGCACCGCGTCGGCGAAGGCGGTCCGGTGCTCGGGGGTCGCCAGATCCGTCCAGGTGTTGAGTAACCGGACGCTGCGCCGGGACGATGCGATCCGGGCGATGAAGTACGCCGGGTCGAACGTGCTGAGCAGCCGCCCGCTGGTGAACTGGGTGGGCTCGGCCGTGACCGGTGCGCTCAGCCGTTCCTCGGCGGCCGGCAGCTCGGGGGAGCCCTGCTGACGTAGCAGCGTGATGCCCTGCTGCCAGGATCGCCGCGCCGCCGGATGGTCGTCCATCTGGGCGAGGATGTCACCCCGGCGGATGAGCACGCGTGGCTCCCAGCGGGTGTCGGGTAGCTCGGCGAGCAGCGRCAGGCTCTCGTTGTAGCTTGCCAGAGCCCGGTCCAACCGGTACTGGAAACGGTGGAGATCGCCCAACCGGCGCAGGGCCAGCGCCTCCAGCGGGCGGTTGCCGAGTTCGCGGGCGATCGACAGGCTCATCGTCAGGCAGTTGATGYCGTCGGTGAGCTCGTCCCGGTCGCCGTGGACCATGGCGACGTTCACCAGGGTCTCCGCCTCGGCCTTGCGGGCGCCGCCCCGGCGCATCATCTCCAGGCCGGCCTCGAAGTGGACCAGGGCCGCGGAGAACTCCCCCCGACCGCGGCAGGCGTCGGCCAGCCCGCGCAGCGTCCGGGCCTCACCCAGCTCGTCGCCGAAGTCGACGAAGATCTTCCGGGCGCGGGTGAGGCGTTCCGTGGCCAGCGCCAGGTGGTCGACCGTAGCCCGGTAGACCTCGACCGCCGGTTGACCGTCGGGGTCCGTGCCGTCCGCGTCCAGTCGCCAGAAGGCGTCCTCGAAGGCCAGCGTGATGTCGCGCTCGGCGAGGTTGGTCAGCAGCGTCGCCTCGGCGAGGCGGTGCCCGCCCCGGCGGGCCGCGGCCAGCCCCAGGACGTGGCTCTGCTCCCAGTCGCCCCAGTGCGCCGCGAAGGCGTAGAACTCGGCGGCCTCGGTGGCGAGCAGCCAGGTCGGCTCGTCGAGACCGGCCGCGTGGGCCTGGTCGATCAGGCTCAGGAGGTTTCCCCGTTCCCCGCCGAACCAGACCAGCGGCCGACCGACCAGGTCGGCGACGCCYGCCTGTTCAAACCGAAACACGGCACCCGTCGTGAGCGCCGCCGCGTCCTCGGCGGCGGGGGTGAGGGTGCGCACCCCGCCGGGGCTGAAGGTGTCGACCGCCTCCCGCAGCATCGCCAGATAGGCGTACAGCAGCCGCCCCAAGGCCGCCCGGTGTTCTCCGGACACGGTGGAGGGGGCCTCGGTGGAGGGGGCCCCGGCGGAGGGGGCCCCGGCAGCGTCGTGGTGCCCGTTGCCGGTGTGCCCGTTGCCGGTGTGCCCGTTGCCGGTGTGACGGTTGTCCCCGCCGGCCTCGGGGATCCGACCCGGGGCCGCGGGGTGGCCGAGCGGGGTGCCGACCCCGGTCTCGCGCTCCCGGGCGAACACCCGGAGCAGGTCGTGAAAGCGGTAGCGCTCGGTTCCCGTCCGGTCGGCGCCACGTCGTTCGAGTAGCTGGGCGTCGGCGAGCCGGTCGACGACGTCCTCGGCTTCGTCGAGGTCGAGGTCGAGGACCGCCGCCGCGGCCCATGGCGCGAAATCGCTCATCGCGGGCAGCGACAGCAGCCGGAAGGCGCGCTGCTCGTCCGGCGGCCGGCCCTCGTAGCTCAGCGAGAAGCTGGCCCGGATCTCCAGGTCGCCGGCCTCCAGCCAGGACAGCCGGTCGCGTTCGTTGGCGAGCCGCCCGGCCAGGCGGGCCAGTTTCCAGTGCGGATGGGCGGCCAGCTTGCGCCCGGCGATCTGGATCGCCAGCGGTAGGTAGCCGCACAGGCCGACGATGTCACGCGCGGCCTCGGGCTCGGTGTCGACCCGCTGCGTGCTGACCATCTTGGCCAGCAGCTCCACCGCGTCACTGGGCAGCAGGACGTCCACCATCCAGTACGGGGCGCTCAGACCGTGCAGCCGCGACCGACTCGTGATGATGACCGCGCAGCCCGGGCTGGTCGGCAGCAGCGGCCGGATCTGTGCCTCGCCCCCCGCGTTGTCGAGGATGATCAGGACCTTGCGGGTCGCGAGCAGCTCCCGGTACATCTCGCCGAGATCGTCGGGGTCGGCCGGTACCGCGGAGCGGCTGACCCCGAGCGTCTGGACGAACCGGGACAGCACCCGGGCCGGGGCCAGCGGGGTGCTGTTGCCCCGCAGGTCCACGTACAGCGTGTCGGTGAACCCCGTGCGGACGCGATGCGCGATGTGCACGGCCAGGGCGGTCTTGCCGGCGCCGGCCTTACCCGCGAACGCCGCCACCACGGTTCCCCGTGACAGCCCGACCGGATCGGTCAGCATGGCGTGCACCTGGGCCTGGATCGTGTCGCGCCCGGTGTATTCGCGGATGTCCGGGGGCAGCTGGTACCCCCCCTGGCTCGTGGGCGCCACGGAGACCCGCCGGTCGAGCGAGCGGGGCGGGGTCCAGGCCAGGCTGGACGCGCCGCGCAGCACGTCCTCCTGCAGCTGCTGCAACATCGCGGAGTCCAGCCCCAGGTCGTGCAGCGCCTCCAGGCCCTCCCGGCAGGCCCGGGCCGCGTCCTCGATCCGACCGTCCCGGTAGAAGGCGAGAACCAGCTCTCGGCGCAGCCCGTCGTCGTGGGGGTGCCGTGTCACCAGCACGCGCAGATCCCCGATGACCTCGCGATGACGACCCAGAGAGAGATCGGCGGCGATCCGGGTCTTGGCGATGTCGAGCTGGAGTTCGTCGAGGGCGTCCACGTAGGCCCGGGTGAACGGGTAGTCGATCRGGTCGACCAGCGGCGGTCCCCGCCAGAGGGCCTGGGCCTCCTGCAACGGGGCGATCGCGCTCACCRGGTCACCGTCATCCACCGCGCGCCGGCCCTGTTCCAGCAGCCGACGGGCCTGCTCGGAGTCGATCTGCTCCGGGCGCACGTCAAGGACGTACCCGGTCCCCTTGCGCAACAGCACCTCGGAACCGGTCTCCAGCCGCCGCCGCAGCTCGCTGACATGGGTGCGCAATGTGGCCAGCGCCTTCTCCGGCGGTGGGTCCCCCCAGATCACCTCCAGCAGCCGGTGACCGGGCACCACCTGACCGGCTTCCAGCAGCAACGCGGCCATCAGCACCTTGCGCTGGGTGCCGCCGAGCACGATGGGTGCTCCCCCGGCAGTGATCTCCAACGGGCCGAGGATGGCRAACTGCAGGCTGTCGCGGTCAGGCATCTGGTCCTCTCGTACGACCCCCGGTGATGTCTGTATTACCGCAGCGTGCGCCGGGAGGGGACATGGCGGCAACTACCGATCTGGAACGGCCCCCTGTCGTTTCCGCGTCAGGCCTGCTCCGGCGCCCGGTGTCCGGTGTCCGGTGCGACGCGGGTGGGGGTCCGACTCCGTGGGGTGTCGTGTGACCCGATCGCGGAATCCAGGTGTTCCGATCAACACATTCTCWATGGTTCTGGTGATTGTGCGTGCAGTGGGTGTTGATCGCTTGGAGGTGCACTGAGTCCACGAAATCGAGGCGGCAGACGGCCGGGAGACGGCCGGCGAGGCGGAGGGGGTTGGGAACATGGCGATCACGGTGCCCAGGAGCCTGGCGAGGCGGCCCGCGTCGGCGGCGGGCCCGGCGGTGACCCCGGCGGTGRCCCCGGCGGTGACCCGGACCCGGACACCGCGGACGACGGCCGGGGCGGACCTTCTCCCGCGGCGGGCCGGCGGACTGCCGCACGAGCTGATCTTCCGGATCGAGTCGGTATCCCGGCACGCCTCGGTCCGGCACGTGCACGTCGAGACCGACGAGGGCGCGGTGCTGGCCGACTGGTGGTCGCGGGGCCGGGTCGAGCTGATGGCGGCCGGCCGGCCGTTCGTGCTGGAGACCGACCTCGACGGTTTCGGGATCCGTCTGGTCGAACCCATGGGACGGGTGCCCCTGGCCGCCTTCGAGCCAGGCCGCCACGGGGGCTGGGTGCGCCTGTCGGACGGTGCCACGCTGCGTTGGCTCAGGCCGACCCGCGGCGAGTTCGCCAGCGGGCTCGTGGGTCACCGTGATGTGAACATCATCCGGTTTGCGCTGGACGGAACGGCGCTTGTCGTGGCCGATCCGGATGCGCTCGACCCGAGGGTCACCCGGGTGGCCCGGACGACAGGTGCGGATTCGGGACATGTCTGTCGGGGGAAAGTCGCGGACCCGCGGCTGGGATGGGTTCCCGACGTGGTGGCCCTGCTCGTCCTCGGCTGGTTTCTTCGGGTGGTCGAGTCCGAGGTCGCCGGATCTGCTCGATCGCGTGTTCGATACCTCGATGCTTGACGGGCGGCGCTGGCGAGGGTTCACTACTTCGTGATCGAACCTATGTTCGAGACTCGGGAGGTGTTGTGACCACCGTGACCAGTCGGCCGATCAGTGGCTCGGACAGTGGCTCGGACCCGGCGGGAGGAGCGGCCCGCGGTAAGGGTGCGTTTGGCGGCCCCGGTGGATCCACCGGGCCGCACGGTGGATCCACCGGGCCGGTTGGACGGACCCTGGTGCCGGCGGCGGGGTTGCCTCGCCGCTCCCGCGACGATCTGTTGGTCGCCGCCCGGCGCGGTCTCGGTGAGGCCGAGTGCGCCCAGACGGCCGGGGAGCGCTACGCCCTCGCCCACCTCGCGGCGCTGCGGGCGGCGGCCGCTGTCCTGGCGGACCGGGCCCGGCCCCGTCCCGGTCGTCGCGGTCGGCCCGTGAGTGCCTGGTGCCTGCTTGTCCGGGTGGCCCCCGAGCTCGCGGAGTGGGCGGAGTTCTTCGCGGCGGGGGCCGCCCGGCGATCGGCGGCCGAGGCCGGGCTGAAGGTAGTGACCAGGCGGGAGGCCGATGATCTGATCCGTCAGGTCGATCTGTTCGTCGGGGTTGTCGAGGGCGTACTGGGCCTCCCGTCCCAACCGATGATCGCCGGCACCGGTCCGGTCGGGCCTGGGGAGGTCACGATGGTCATGTCGCCGGGCCGAGGGCAGGCTGACCGTGGTCGGCCCGGCGGCGCCCCGGGTGGGTGACGAGCGGTTGCGTTTACGGTGAGCATCGGTCACTATCGGTTACCTTCCGAGGGGTAGTGGTTGGCGGAGCAGGAGATCATCGATGGTCCTCACCGGTTCTGAGCATCGGCACCGCGGCGCGCATCGGGCCGTGCCGTCCGCCGTTGCGCGTCGCAACATCTGGGTACTGCGGGTCGTAGGGCTGTCGGCTGGCGGGCTGGTCGTCGGGGTCGCCATAGGCCTCACCGTGGGTCGGTGACGCGCCTGGTCCTCCGGCGTGGGCGAGCGGGCTGACGGCGGCGCCGACGATGCCGGCGTGAGGAGGCGCGACGCGCATGACCAGCCATGTCACCGGCGCGGATCTGCGGCAGGCCGCGATCTGGCACGGCCTGCGGACGGTCCTGCCCGGATCGGCAGCGGGGGTTCCGGCCTGGTCGGTGGCCCCGACGGCCACAGCCATCCCGCCGATCATCGTTGACGCGGGCGGTGGGAGTGGTGGCTTCGCCGTACCCCTGGCGGTCGAGGGCTACCTGGTGATCGTCGTGGACCCGTCGCCGGACGCCCTGGCAGCGTTGCGCCGTCGCGCCGACGAACGGGGCGTCGCCGACCGGGTCACGGCCGAGCAGGGCGATCTGGCCGACCTGACCGGCATCGTCGGAGCCGAGACCGCCGATTTGTTGCTGTGCCACTCCGTCCTCGACGTCGTTGACGATCCCGAGGCCGCGCTGGCGGGGGCCCTGCGGGTGCTGCGCCCGGGAGGCGTTCTCAGCCTCGTCGTCGCGGGCCGGGCTGCCACGGTGCTCGCCCGCGCCCTGGCGGGTCGCTTCGAGCAGGCGCAGGCCGTGCTGACCGGCCAGGGCGCCGGGGCGCCCCGGACGCCCGCCGGGTTCACCACCGCCGAGATCGTCGCGCTGGTGAACGCGGCGGGCGCGGACGTCGTCGACGTCCACGGGGTGCGCGTGTTCGCCGACCTGGTCCCCGGGGCGCGGGTCGACTCCGATCCCTTCACCGCGCAGCGGCTGCTGCGCCTGGAACTGGCCGCGGCCGCCCTGGAGCCGTTCCGTGACCTCGCGGCACAGCTGCACGTGCTTGCCCGCCGTCGTGCCGCTGGTACCGCTCGCGAAGCCGGCGCCGCCGGGTTCCCGTGACCGTGGATTTCCCGGTATGAAAGACCCCAGTTCGGGCACGGACCAGGTGACGGGAATCGCTCGGTTCCAACCAGCATGACAGGTTGCCTACCGCACCCGCCCGCACATGCCTATCCTTGGTTATCAGGTTCCGTCCGCCGGGCCTACAGGTCGTGGGAGGAGCGTCGATGCCGCTCTCGGAGAACGAGCAGCGCCTGCTGGAGCAGATCGAGCGCGCTCTCGTACAGGACGATCCAAAGTTTGCCAGTACCGTGCGTTCGACGGACCCCCGTACCTATCTGCTGCGCCGGGTGCGCCGCADCGCGGTCGTCTTCGTCCTCGGTCTGGCCGTCCTGGTCGTCGGTGTGGTACTCAACCGGGTACCGCTGACGGTGATCCTCGRCATCCTCGGTTTCCTCATGATGTTGTTCGCCGCGCTGCGCGGTGCGGCAGACCTGCGCCGGATCAGCGGCCGTGACACCGGTCACCGGCGGCCGGGCGGCGTGCAGGGGGGATCGAAGCCGAAGCCGCGGGCTAGGGCTCCGTTCATGGAACGGGTCGAGGAGCGGTGGCGGCGGCGCTGGGAGGACCGTCCCTGACCGCGTCCAGCCAGTCCTGATTGTCCTGATTGTCTTCGTTCTGAACCGTGGTGGGCGTGGCGGGTCCGTCGTCCTTACCGCCTCCCCGTCCCATCCTCGACCGTCCGCGCGCCGAGGCCGGCGCGGCGCGCCGGAGAACCGATGCCGGGGCGATCCGCGCCAACATCCGCCTGGCCCGCGGTGCCAGCGCCAACAGCGTGGTGGTGGCCAGGACGACATCTTCGCTGAGGTCTGCGACGGACGGCGGCGCGGCCATCTCCGGCGGCGCGTAGCGGGCCCGCTCCTCCGCGGAGGCCAGTCGGGCGAGTGCCGCGCGGGCCTGCGGGTAGGTCGTGGGGGGCTCGCTGCCCCCGGACTGCCACGCAGACGGTTCCGGGCCGGATCCCGGAGCCTGTGCGGTGGTCGGCTCGGCGTCCAGGTAGGCGGTCAGCCGGGCCACTCCGGCCCGCGGCGAGTCGTTCGGCCGGATCATGATTCCCAGGTCCGCGGCGACGTCCAGCAGTTCCGCCCAGGCGTCGTGGACCCGTTCCACCGTCGCCCCAGACGGATCTGGGGGATCGTCTTCGGCCGGGCGCAGCCGGACCCGCCTCCGCCGGATCCGGATGATCGCCGGAACGGCTAGCAGGCCCAGGACGGGCAGGGCAGCGCACAGCCAGACCACCCAGGAGGGAATTTCGGTGGAGGTCGATGCGTCGTCACCTGACCGCGCAGCGCCCATCGCGGTCGGATCGTCGCCGGGAGCCGGCGTGGAGGTATCCGGCACGGGCACCGGCTCGGGCACTGCCTGCGGTTCGGCCTGAGCCTGCTCTTCCGGCAGGGCGGCGTCGTTGTCGGGGTCCTCGGGCCCGGCGGGGGCGTAGGACGGCGCCGAGGTGGTTCCGTCGCTGCGGCGGGTCGGCTCGAAGCTGATCCAGCCGATCGACGGGAACCAGACCTCGGRCCAGGCGTGCGCCTGCCGGTTGGTGATGACGTAGCTGCCGTCGCTCTGCCGCTCCCCGGGGACGAAGCCGATCGCGACCCGGGCGGGTAGGCCCAGTATCCGCACCATGACCGTCATGGYCGAGGCGAACTGTTCGCAGTAGCCGCGGTGGGTGTCGAACAGGAACTGGCTGAGCGCGCCCTCCTGCGTGGTGGGGGCGCCCCGGAGGTCGTAGGTGAACTGCGGCCCCCGCAGGTATTCCTGGATCGCGTACACCTTTTCATAGGGGGTGCGCGCACCCGCGGTCACGGCCTTGGTGAGCTGACGCAGCTGGGGATCGAGATTGTCAGGGAGYGCGGTCGCGACGCCGAGCGAGTCCGGGATCGGCCCGGTCGCGGCCTGAAGCTGCGCGCTTGTGGGATTCGGCACCACCGCGTCCACCTGGTAGTGCGCGTTCGCCGTCGAGGTCCGGGTCGAGAAGATCGTGCCTGTCGGGCTCGCCAGCCGCCAGTCGCCGGTCAGCCCCTCGATCCGGATTGGGATGCCCGGAACCGGCAGATACAGCTCGTTGAACCGCCCGGTGACGGCCACCTCCGCACGCACCGACTGGGTAGCGCCGCCCGTCCGTGGTTTCGGTAATCCCTCGCTGACCCGGTCTTCCCGGGTGGCATTCAACGCCCGCAGGGTGAACAGTTGGCCGTCGAAGTTCTCCAGCGCCGTCAGTCGCAGATACTTCGGCTCGTCGGAGCGCAGCCGAAGCAGGGGCACCTCCGTGCTGGCGTGCAGCTGCTGGCTCACCGAGACGATCGGCTGCACGACGCTGGCCGAACTCGGACCGTCCCCGGCACCGGATCCACCCTTGCSCGACACCAGTCCCTCGCCGTCAAGGGACGGCAGGCCAAGCGGCACCACGATCGCGGCGACCAGCGCGGTGACGGCGACCCCGAGCGCGCCCACGGCGATGCGACCGCCGAACATCTCGACGCCAGCCCTCCGCTGGTCGGAGACGGTCCGGCCCCATCGCTCGTACGSCAACCGCCCGTCGAGCAGGAGCAGGGCGATGAAGCTCACCGCGCCGAGCAGGAAGGGCACCACGCCGACCCCCCCGGGCAGAATCGCCGCCGACACCGCATACAGCGCCAGCAGCGGAAGGCCGCCGAGCGTCGGGTGGTCGAACTTCACCACGATCAGATCGACGATCATCACCAGGAGGTAGACGCCGATCACCGTGAGGACCACCAGGCCCGGCCGGGCGGGCACCGGCGCGGCCAGCCGTGAGATGTCGGAGCCGCCGGCGGAGATGAGCGTGTGYAGCGTCTCGACCGTGGTGGCGGTCGGCAGGAAGCCCAGCAACGCCGTCGACCGCGCGGACAGCACGGTGACGGTGCCGATGAGGCCGACCAGACTGAGCAGGATCTCGGCCGCCGCCGGCAGCCGGAGCAGGCGGCTCGCCACCCCCGTCCCGACGGCCACGGTCGTGGCAACGAGCACCGGCCCGAACCACCAGAGGACACCCTCGAACAGACGGGTCAGCGCGCTGGTGGACAGCAGACAGGCGACGGTGGCGATCACTGTGGGCACCGGGCGGGCGTTCACGGCACCGACCGTCCGCCGGTGTGGAGATCGCCGGTGAGTCCCGTCGCCCCGGTGAGTCCCGTCGCCCCGGTGAGTCCCACGGTCCTGGTGAGTCCCGCGGCCCCGGGACGTCCGGAGACTCCGGCGGCACCCGGGGCACCGACGCCGCCCGGGCCCCGGGCCCGGGCGGCGACCCGCGGCCACATCGCCGCGAGGCTGGTGCCCGCCGCCGCGCCGAGGACCGCCCAGCCGGCGCGGGTGAGCACCGCGTGCGTCGTTTCGAGGTCGGCGGCGATCTTCGGGGCCGCCGCGGCGGTGCTCCAGCTGGCCACGTTGACGAGCACCGCGATCGCCGGGGCGCTGCGGGGCCGCAGCCCGGCCAGCGCGGTGGCGGTGGGCGCATCGGTGTGGCCGAGGACGGCGACGAACATGCCGCCGCGATCGACTCGCCCGCGGCCGGCCGCGAGCGCTGGGTACAGGGACTCGGTGGGGGCGGGCGTCAGCGTCGAAAGCTCGTCAAGGAGCCTGCCGACGGTACCCTCCGCGGCGATGGCCGCCAGCCCCTGATCGGTCAGCAGCCGGACCCGGTACCCGCCCCGGACGAGGTGGACGCCGATCGCCCCGACCGCGCTCACCGCCCACTCGAACGACGCTGACGGGCCCCCGTCAGGCCACGCCCGGGCCCGAGTGTCGATCAGGATGGTCGCCCCGCCCGTCCGCGGGTGCTCCTCGCGCCGGACCATCAGCTCGCCGCGGCGGGCGGTCGTCTTCCAGTGCACCTTGCGCAGGTCGTCGCCGGACCGGTACGGACGGGTCGTCGTCTCGTCCTCACCCACGAGCCCGGTCGCGCGGCGCAGCTCGGTGCTGACGCGCGCGGCACCGGTCGGGCGGGCCGGCGGCAGCCGCTCGATCGGGGGGGCCACGACCAGTTCGTCCAGGCTGCGGAAACTGCGCGACAGTTCGCACAGCCCGAACGGGTCACCGAGGCGGATCGCCATCGGTCCGATCTGGTAGCGGCCGCGCATCCCCGCGTGGAGGACATAGGACAGGTCCCGGCTGCCACCGGGCTCGATCCGGTCGAGTACGAACCGGGCCCCGCCGCCCAGCCCGTCCGCGGCAGCGTCCTCCAGCAGGAGCACCGACGACGGCGACCGGCTGACGTTCTCCAGCCTGATCTGGACCGAGACCCGGTCCCCGGCGGTCACCCGGCTCGGTTCGAGCCGGCGGGTGCAGGCGAGCCGGTAGCGGGTCCGGCAGACGAAGGCCGCCGCGAGCACGGGGAGGAGCATGACGAGCAGGCCGATCCGCAGCAGGTCCTGCTCGCCGAGCACGGCCGCGGACGCCGCGCAGGCGATGCCGGCGGCGACGAACGACCGGCCGCGGATCGTCAGGCCACGCAGCGCCGCGACAAAGTCACGCACCCGGAGGTTCCGCACCCGGAGGTTCCGCACACGGAGCTCTAACGGCCGTGCCGGGTCGGGCGTGCCGTACCGGGGCGAAGGATCGGAATCCGGCGCAGGACGTCGGTCAGGATGCGGGCGGCGACCTCGATCGTCGGCTCCCCGGAGAGCATGATCTCGGGGTGCAGCAGTAGGCGGTGCGCCATGACCGGGACAGCCATCTCCTGAACGTCGTCGGGGAGGACGAAACCGCGCTGGTCCAGGGCCGCGCGGGCCCGGGCAGCACGGATGAGATGCAGCGCCGCCCGGGGGGACGCGCCGAGCGCGATCTCGGGATGCGTGCGGGTCCCGCCGACCAGGTCGACGATGTAGTGGCGCACCTCGGGCGAGACGTGCACCGTGCGGACGAGTGCGATCAGCTTGGCGATCTCGGCGGCGTCGGTGACCGGGGTGATGYCGRCCAGCGGGTTGGCGTTGCCGTGGCTGTCGAGCATCTCCAGCTCGGCCGCGGGGGAGGGGTAGCCCATCGAGATCCGGGCGGTGAAACGGTCGCGCTGGGCCTCCGGCAACGCCCGGGTGCCCTCCATCTCCACCGGGTTCTGGGTCGCGATCACCATGAAGGGTGACTCGAGCCGGTAGGTGACGCCGTCGACCGTGACCYGGTGTTCTTCCATGCATTCGAGGAGCGCCGACTGCGCCTTCGRCTCGGCGCGGTTGATCTCGTCGCCGACGACGATGTTGGCGAACACCGGGCCGGGACGGAACTCGAAGTCACGGGTGCCCTGGTTGTAGATGCTGACTCCRGTGACGTCGCCGGGGAGCAGGTCCGGAGTGAACTGGATGCGGCGCACCCGGGCATCGATGGACCGTGCGAGGGCCTTGGCGAGCATGGTCTTGCCGACCCCGGGGACGTCCTCGATCAGCAGATGACCCTCGGACAGCAGCACGACCAGGGCCGTCGTGATCRCCTCGGACTTGCCGTCGATGACCGTCTCGACGCTGGTCCGCACTCGATTGGTGACGTCGGCGAGATGGCCGATGTCGGTCACCGGGTCACGCCAGTGCAGAAGACCAGGGTCGGTCACCACGAGGTTGGCCCCCCTCCGGGTGTCGAGTGTCGGGATGCGTCGCGCGTCGGGATGCGCGGACCCGGCCCCGGTGGGACCTGTCCCCCCCCGAGTGTGACATCCACCGCGGGCGCGCAGGCCGTGGTGGTCGAGGAAACATGCCTCGAAGCGGAACCCGACAGGAGATTGAGGGGTAGGTGTCCGTAGCTGACCGGCCTCGCCGGGACGGCGAGTGAGACCAAATGTTCCTTCGCCCACCAGAGTCATTTGTACTGATTTTTTGCGATTTATACCACCTTCTTCTTAGGTATCGCGGGCGACCCCCGATAGAGGGGGTTCGGTGGGGTGGTGCGGGGTGTTGAGGGGGTGTCGGGTGGGGGGGAGTGGGGTAGAGTGGCGCGCAGTGGGGGACAGCAGCTTACGGGTGGCCGTCGCGGGGTGACCTGTCGCTGTCTTCCTCGCAGTGGCGAGGAGGTTGCCGGTGTTTCTCGGCAGCCACGCGCCGCGGCTCGACGACAAAGGGCGACTGACGCTGCCCGCGAAATTCCGCGRCGAGTTGGAGGGGGGCTTGTGATCACCAAGGGGCAGGAACGCTGCCTGTACGTCTTTCCGATGGCGGAGTTCACTCGGATCAGCGAGTCCCTCCGTACCGTTCCGGTTACCGCAAAGGCGTTGCGTGACTACAGTCGGGTGTTCTTCTCCTCGGCCGCGGACGACGTGCCGGACCGGCAGGGGCGGATCACGGTTCCGGCTCCGCTGCGGTCCTACGCGGGCTTGATGCGCGACTGCGTGGTCAATGGGGCCAACACCCGGATTGAGATCTGGGATGCCCAGCGGTGGCAGGCCTACCTGGAAAGCCAGGAGGAGAGCTTCGCCGAGCTGTCCGAGGAGGTCCTGCCCGGAGTGATCTGAGCTGCCTTGGGTTCATGGATCCGGGTGCTCCGCGGGCTCGCCACGCGCACCGTCCCCTCCGGCTGTCCCTYCCCCGGCGGCCGGCATCCGGGACGTACGCGAGGGCGGTCGGCCCCGGTCACCCGACCCGGGCCCGCCGCCCGGTGGCTTCCGCCGACGAAGCCCCCATGCCCGTCAGCACATCTGAAGACGAGGTCCACGAGCGGTCGAGGGAGGCTCAGCACTGAACGCCACACATACGCCTGTGCTGACCGACCGTGTACTGACTTTGTTGGCTCCCGCCCTGCGGGCATCCGGAGCGATCGTGGTGGACGCGACGGTGGGTCTCGRTGGGCATGCCGCGGCTGTGCTCACGGCCTTCCCGCACGTACGGCTGGTGGGGCTCGACCGCGACCCCGACGCCCTGGAGCGCAGCGGTGAGCGGCTGCACGGGCTCGCCCCCGGCCGGGTGGAGCTCGTCCACGCCGTCTACGACGAGGTGGCCGAGATCCTGGACCGGCTCGGTCATCCGGTGGTGCAGGGCATCCTGTTCGACCTCGGCGTGTCGTCGTTGCAGCTGGACACGGACGACCGTGGGTTCGCCTACTCCCGGGACGCGCCGCTGGACATGCGGATGGACCAGACACGGGGCAGGACGGCCGCCGACGTCCTCAACACCTACGATGCCGACGCGCTGACCCGCATCCTGCGGGAATACGGCGAGGAGCGCTTCGCCCGCCGCATCGCCGGTGCGATCGTCCAGGCCAGGGCCGTCACCCCGTTCGCCACCTCGGCGCGGCTCGCCGACCTGGTACGCGACGCCATCCCGGCGCCGGCCCGGCGGACCGGCGGCAATCCGGCAAAACGCACTTTCCAGGCGTTACGTATCGAGGTCAACGCCGAACTCGACGTGCTCGCCCGGGCGTTGCCCGCGGCCTTCGACGCGCTGGCCGTGTCCGGCCGGCTCGTCGTCCTGTCGTACCACTCGCTTGAGGACCGGCTGGTCAAGCGGCAACTGCGCGGCTACGCGGAGGCCTCGGTCCCGCCGGACCTGCCGGTGGTGCCCGAGGGCGCGGGCCCCAGGTTGCGCTGGTTGACCCGAGGTGCGGAACCGGCGAGCGAGACCGAGAAGGCCGAGAACCCGCGGGCGGCCTCCGTCCGCCTGCGTGCCGTCGAACGTACCGCGCCGAACCCGGACCACACCCGGAAACCGACCGGAGGTGCATCGTGACCGCTCCCGCGCAGCCGCTCGCCCGCGCCGGGCGTTCCGGTTCCGCCTCCGCCCGGACCGGCTCCGCCCGGACCGGCTCCGGGCAAGGGGGCCCTGGGCGGATGACAAGCGCCCCGACCCCCTCGACGGGGCGGCCCGCGGCCCGCTCGGCCGCCGCGACCGCTCCGGCCATCGGCCCGCAGCCGCGCCGGGCGTCGAGCCGGGCGCGGCTCGCGGTGGTCCGGCCTGCGCCGGACGGGGGCCGCAAGGGTCCCTTCGTCGTGTTGCTGCTGGTCCTGCTGGGCGCTGGTCTGCTCTGCCTGCTGCTGCTGAACCTGGCGTTGATGGAGAACTCGTTCCAGGCCAACACTCTGCGCAATCGGGCGTCCGCCCTGGCCGACGAGGAACAGGCGCTGTCGGTGCATGCCGACCAGCTCTCCGATCCGGCGTCGCTGGCCGCGCAGGCCTCCCGCTACGGCATGATCCCCGGCGGGATACCGGAATACCTTCCGCCGGGCGCTCCGCTGCCCGTTGGTTCCCGGACCCTGGCCCGGGAACCGGGCAGCGGATCCGTCATCATCGTCGTGCCCGCATCGCCCGGCCCGAGCCCGGCCGGCGGTCCCGGGAAGACCGGCGGTCCCGGGAAGAACGGTCAGCCAGCGGCCGGCGCGACGGCGGGTGGTGCCGGCGGAACCGCTCACGCCCACCTTCCCGCCACCGGGGCGAACGCTGCCGCGGCCGGTGGTGCCGCGATCGGGGCGGCGGGAAAGGCCGGAGCCGGGCAGTGAGCTCGACGCCCCCGGGCTCCCCTCAGCGCGGCCGCGGACGGCTACGCCTTGTTCCTCCACCGCCACCTTCAGTGTATGGCGGTCGGTTGCGGAGGGATGTCGACGACCCGGGTCGGGCGGTCGGCGACGGGCCCGGTGCGGACGAGTACGGCGACGAGGAGCACGACGGCCGGTATCCGGGCGGCCGGTATGTGGGCCGGCCAGGCTCGGTGCCCTGGCGTCCCGGTCGGGTCAGCCGGCCGCGGCACCCCCCGGCTCGTCGCGCCTACCGGCTGGGCAGCCCGCGTCGGCGGCTGCGGGTGTCCATCGTGCTCATGTGCGCGGTCCTCAGTGTCCTCGGGCTGCGCCTGACCCAGCTGCAGGGTTTCTCCGCCTCCACCTACGCGGCCCAGGCCGAGGCCCAGCGGCTGCGGACCATCGTGCTGCCCGCGGCGCGTGGCGCCATCACCGACCGGGCGGGCCACACGCTCGCGCAGTATGTCGAGCTGCGGGCCGTCTACGCGAACCCGACGAACGTCAGGGACATCGCGGGGACGGCCGCGAAGCTCGCGCCGGTCCTCRACGACAGCACCGAGGCGTTGCGCAGACGGCTTACCACCGACCCGGCCGAGCACATCAAGTTCGTCTACCTCGCCCGCGGGCTCACTCCGGACGTGGCGGAGAAGGTCAGCGCCCTGGGGCTGCGCGGTATCGGCATCACCGAGGAACGCGGACGCACCTACCCGTCCCGGGAACTGGCCGCGAACGTCATCGGGTTCATGCGGCACGGCGATGGTGACATCCTCGAGGGCGGCGGCGGGCTGGAGCTGGCGTATGACGAGGTGCTGCGCGGTACCGACGGCCTTCGCCGACTGGAGGCGAACCCGGCGGGCATCGAGATCCCCTCGGGCCAGAGCCGCGAGAAGGACCCGATCCCGGGTTCTTCGCTGCGCCTGACCCTCGAGCGGGACATCCAGTGGAACGCCCAGAACGCGATCGCCGACGCGGTCCGTACCTCCGAGGCCGACGGCGGCACGGCCGTCGTGATGGACCCCCGCACCGGGGACATCCTCGCGATGGCCGACGCGCCGCAGTTCGACCCGAACAACATCACCGCCCGGGACACCCCGGCGCTGGGCAATCGGTCCACGCGGGACGCCTACGAGCCCGGCAGCGTCAACAAAGTGATCACGATGGCCGCGGCGCTGGACCGCGGTCTGATCACCTCCGAGACCCCGATGACCATCCCGCCGTTCATCACCCGGGGTGGGGTACGCATCGAGGACTCCGAGCCGCACGGCGTCGAACATCTCACCGCCGCCGGCGTCCTGGCCCGCTCCAGCAACATCGGCACCGTGGAGATCTCCGAGCGGGTCGGGCGGATCGGGCTGGAGCAGGCGCTGYGCTCGTTCGGGCTCGGTGCCCGCACGGGTCTGAACTTCCCCGGCGAGGGCGCCGGCCTGCTGCCGGCAGCCCGGGACTGGTCGGGCAGCCAGGCCGCCACCATTTCCTACGGGCAGGGCATGTCGGCGACGGCGCTCCAGATGGCCTCGGTGTACGCGACTATCGCGAACGGCGGTGTTCGCGTGACCCCGCGGCTTGTCGACGCCATCACCGGTCCGGACGGCGTCGTCAAGGTGACTCCCCAACCGCCTGGTCAGCGCGTCGTCAGCGCGCAGACCGCGGCCACGCTCACCCGGATGCTCGAGGCGGTGGCGACGAACGAGGGCACGGCGCCGCTTGCCGAGGTTCCCGGTTACCGGGTGGCCGGCAAGACGGGCACCGCCAAACGGCCCGACCCGGTGCACGGCGGTTACCAGGGCTACGTTCCCTCGTTCATCGGGTTCGCCCCGGCGGATGATCCGCGGGTGGTGGTGGAGATCGTCCTGGACAACCCGAAGAAGGGTTACTTCGGCGGTCAGGTCGCCGCGCCCGTGTTCCAACGTGTCATGTCCTTCGCGTTGACCACCCTCGGCGTGCCACAGCCGATCACCAGGCCCGCACCGCTCCTGCTCGACCTGGACAGATGATCGCGATCCGCGCCGGGACGTGGTGGGCGGGGAAGGTCGGCTGGACCACCGCCGTGCCCGGGCGCCCGTGGGGATGGCCGTGCCCGCCCCCACTAAGGTCGTGACCGTGACCTCTCCGGCACCTCGACCGGCTGCCCCGCCCGCGTGCAGCCTCGCCGATCTGCGCGCGGTGCTCGCGGCCGTGGCGCCCGTCCCGGAGCCGGCGGCGTTCGCGGGTGCGGGACATTCGCCGTCGGACACACATGCGGACACACATGCGGACACGGACACGGACGTGATCGTGCATGGCGTCACCCACGACTCGCATGCGGTCCGGCCGGGCGACCTCCACGCGGYACTGCCCGGTGCCCACACGCACGGTGCGGCCTTCGCGGCCGCCGCGGTGGCCGGCGGCGCCGTCGCCGTGCTCACCGACGCCGAGGGCGCCCGCCGGATCGCGGCCATGCCGCCCGGCCCCCCCGGGGAAGTCCCGGTGCTTGTCAGCGACGATCCACGGCGCGACCTCGCCCCGGTGGCGGCGAGGATCTACGGTGATCCCTCTGCGGCGCTGCGCCTGCTCGGCGTCACCGGCACCAACGGGAAGACGACCACGGCCTTCCTGCTCGACGCCGGGCTGCGCGCCGCCGGCCACACCACGGGCCTGATCGGCACGATCGAGACCCGGATCGCCGACGAACGGCTGGCCTCCGCCCGCACCACCCCGGAGGCGAGCGACCTGCAGGCCCTGCTCGCCACGATGGTCGAGCGTGGCGTGGGGGCCGCCACGATGGAGGTGTCCAGCCACGCGCTGGCCCTGCACCGGGCCGACGCCCTGCACTTCGCCGGGGCCGTGTTCACCAACCTCAGCCAGGACCATCTGGACTTCCACTCCTCCATGGAGGACTACTTCGCGGCGAAGGCGTCCCTGTTCGACCCGGCCCGGACCGCCGTCGCGGTGATCGGCGTGGCGGACCGGTGGGGCCGCCGGCTCGCCGAACGGCATCCCGGCGCGATCACGTTCGCCGTCGAGGGGCCGGCCGACTGGACGGCCCGGGACGTCTCCTACGGGCCGACCGGCACACTGCTGCGCGCCGAGGGTCCGGACGGGCTGCGGGTGGATCTGTCCGTGCCGCTGCCCGGCGCCTTTAACGTCGCCAACACGCTCGGCGCGCTGGCGCTGCTCGTCGCCATCGGGGTCCCCCCGGCCACGGCGGCGGCGGGGATCGGCTCCCTGCCCGGGGTGCCCGGCCGGATGGAGCGGGTCGACGCCGGCCAGCCGTTCCTGGCCCTGGTCGACTTCGCGCACACCCCGGACGCGGTCACGACGCTGCTCGAGACGGTTCGCCCGCTGGTGAAGGGCAGGGTCATCGTCGTGCTCGGCTGCGGTGGCGACCGCGACCGCGGCAAGCGCCCGCTGATGGGGGCCGCCGCGGCGACACTCGCCGACGTCGCGATCCTCACGAACGACAATCCGCGCTCGGAGGATCCGGCGGAGATCCTCGCCCAGATGCTCGCCGGGGTCACGGCGCTGTCGGCCTCGGCCACGGTCTTGGTCGAACCGGACCGCGCCGCGGCCATCGCGGCCGCCGTGGCCGAGGCCGGACCTCAGGACGCCGTCGTTGTCGCCGGCAAGGGTCATGAGTCGGGCCAGGAACAGGCGGGGGTGGTGACCCCCTTCGACGATCGGGTCGCCCTGCGCGCCGCGCTCTCCTCGGTGGAGAGGAGATGATCCCGCTGACCCTGGCCGAGGTCGCGTCGGCGACCGGCGGCCGGCTCGACGCGGTGCCCGACCCGGGCGTCACGGTGCGTTCGGTCGTCGTCGACTCCCGCGAGGTCCGCGACGGCGCCTTGTTCGTCGCCCTGGCTGGCAGCCGGGTCGACGGGCACGACTTCGCCGCCGCCGCCGTCGCCGCCGGCGCGTCCGCCGTGCTCGCCGCCCGGTCGGTGGGCGAGCCGGCCGTCATCGTTCCCGATCCGCCTTCGGCGCTCGCCGCGCTCGCCGCGTACGTCCGTGATCTGGCCGCCGCCACCGTGGTCGCCGTGACCGGGTCGGCGGGCAAGACGACGACCAAGGACCTGCTCGCCGACGTGCTGGGCGGGCTCGCCCCGACGGTGGCCGCGCCCGGCTCCTTCAACAACGAGATCGGACTGCCGCTGACGCTGCTGCGCACCGAGCCGGACACGGCGTTCGTCGTCCTGGAGATGGGTGCCCGCGGTCCGGGGCACATCGCCACCCTCTGCGCGGTAGCCCGCCCGGCTGTGGGGGTGGTCCTCAACGTCGGCAGTGCCCACCTGGGCGAGTACGCCGACGGCCGGCTGGGGATCGCCGCGGCCAAGGGCGAGCTTGCCGAGGCCGCGAGCGAGGCCGTCGTGCTCAACGCCGATGACCCGCTGGTCGCGGCGATGGCGGTTCGGACGACGGCCGAAGTGATCACTTTCGGGGAGGGTGGACGGGCCGACGTGCGGGCCGGTGCCGTCGATGTCGACCGGCTGGKCCGCGCCTCGTTCGACCTGCTGGCGCACGGCGAGCACCATCGGGTGACCCTCGGGCTCGTCGGCGCGCACCAGGTGCCGAACGCGTTGGCCGCGGCGGCCGTCGCGATCCGGCTGGGGCTGTCCCCGGACCGGGTCGCCGCGGCGCTGTCCGCCGCCCGCCCGCGCAGCCGGTGGCGGATGGAGGTGACCTCCACCGCGGCCGGGGTGGTGGTCGTCAACGACGCCTACAACGCGAACCCGGAGTCGATGCGGGCGGCGCTGAAGGCGTTGGTGGACATGCGGGGGAAGGGCCGGGCGTTCGCGGTGCTCGGTCCGATGGGGGAACTCGGTGACGCCGCCGCCGCCGAGCACGACGTGCTCGGCCGGTTCGCGGTCCGCCTCGGGGTCGATCGACTGATCGCGGTGGGTCCGGCGGCCCGCCATATCCACCTGGGCGCCTCGCTGGAAGGCTCCTGGGACGGGGAGTCGGTGGAGGTGACCGACGCCGAGGAGGYGGTGGCCCTGGTGGCCGCGCAGGCCGGACCGGACGACGTGGTACTGGTCAAGGCCAGCCGGTCCTTCGGTCTGGAGCGCGTCGCCGAGGCGTTGGTGACCAGATTCGGCGTCCTCGGCGCCGGGATCGAGGGGACATGACGGCGGACGGCTGGCTTCACACACGCGGACCCGCGCGGGTGACGCACGCGTGAGAGGCGTTCTTATCGCGGCCATGGTCGCGTTGGTCGTGTCGTTGCTGGGCACACCCTGGGTGATCCGGCTCTTCCGCCGGCAGGGATATGGCCAGGAGATCCGCGAGGACGGGCCGTCCAGCCACCTGACCAAGCGGGGCACCCCCACGATGGGGGGCACTGTCATCATTGTCGCTGCCCTGGCCGGGTACTTCCTGGCCCACCTGGTGACCGGCATCGGGTTCACCGCGTCGGGTCTGCTTGTGCTGATGGTGATGACCGGGCTTGGCCTGGTCGGCTTTCTGGACGACTACATCAAGATCCGCAAGCAGCGCAGCCTCGGGCTCACCGCCCGGATGAAGTTCACCGGGCAGGCCGCGGTCGCGATCGTCTTCGGCCTGCTGGCCGTCCGGTTCAAGAACGACGCCGGGCTGCTCCCCGRCTCGACGTACATCTCGATCGTGCGGGACACGAGCCTCTCCGTCGGCATCATCGCCTTTCCCTTGCTGGCCTGGATCATCATCGCCGCGACCTCTAACGCGGTGAACCTCACCGACGGCCTCGACGGCCTCGCGGCCGGCACCTCGGCAATGGTGTTCGGCGCGTACGTCATCATCTCCTTCTGGCAGTTCGGCAACCTGTGCGAGCCGCACGCGGCCGAGGCGGGCTGTTACCTCGTGCGTGATCCCCTCGACGTCGCGCTGGTCGCGGCGGCGGCGATGGGGGCCTGTTTCGGGTTCCTGTGGTGGAACGCCAGCCCGGCGAAGATCTTCATGGGGGACACCGGGTCGCTCGCGCTGGGYGGTGCCTTCGCCAGTATCGCGATCGTCAGCCGGACCGAGCTGCTTCTCGTCGTCCTCGGCGGCCTGTTCGTCATCGAGACCCTGTCCGTGATGATCCAGGTCGCGTTCTTCAAGGCGACGAAGAAACGCGTGTTCAACATGGCGCCGATCCATCACCATTTCGAGCTCGCCGAATGGCCCGAGACGACGGTGATCATCAGATTCTGGATCGTCTCGGGACTCGCGGTGGCCTTCGGCCTGGGCCTGTTCTACGCGGAGTTCCTCTCCCACGGAGGTGGCTGACGCCATGACGGGCGACGGTCAGGGCCCGGGCGACGGTCAGGGCCCAGGCAACCTCACGACCTCGATCTCCTGGGCGGGCCTGCCCGTGCTGGTCGTCGGGATCGGGGTCTCCGGGCTCGCCGCGGCCCGGGCGCTGCTTGCCCGCGGTGCGCGGGTCCGGGTCGTCGACGCCGGCGACTCCCCACGTCACCAGGGTGCGGCCGCGACGCTGCGGGCGCTCGGGGCCGAGGTGAACCTCGGCGGCCTGCCGGCCGGCCCCGGGGACAGCGCCCTCGTCGTCACCTCGCCCGGCGTCCCGCCGACGGCCCCGCTGATCACCGGGGCGGCCGGCGCCGGGATCCCGGTCTGGGGGGAGGTGGAGCTCGCCTGGCGGTGGCGGGGTGGGAGCCGGTGGCTCGCCGTCACGGGAACGAACGGCAAGACGACGACCACCGAGATGCTCGGCGCGATGCTCGCCGCCGGTGGCCGGCGATCCACCACCGCCGGGAACATCGGGACCCCGATCGTGGACGCGGTTGCCGCCGAGCCGCCCTACGAGACCCTCGCGGTGGAACTGTCCAGCTTCCAGCTCCATTACACCCACACCATGGCCCCCCTCGCCGCGGCCGTGCTCAACGTCGCCCCCGACCATCTCGACTGGCACGGGGGCGCGGCGGCCTATGCGGCAGCGAAGGCGGGGATCTGGCGTCGTCCCGGGACGACCGCGATCGGCAACGCCGACGACGCAACCAGCGCGGACCTGCTCGCCGCCGCTCCGGGGCGGCGGGTCCTGTTCGGTCTCGACCCGGCGGCCCGGCCGCGGCCCGGCCTGACCGTCGTCGACGGCCACCTCGTCGACGACGCCTTCGGTGGCGGGCGGCTGGTCGCCGTCCGTGACCTCGTGCTGACAAGTCCGCACATGATCTCCAATGCGCTGGCCGCCGCCGCGCTTGCCCGCGCCGAGGGCGTTGGCCCGGCCGCGATCGGCGCGGCGCTCGTCGCTTTCCGGCCCGGCGCCCACCGCAACGCCGAGGTGGCCGTCATCGACGGGGTCCGCTGGGTGGATGACAGCAAGGCGACGAACCCACACGCCGCCGCCGCGTCGCTGGCCGGCTACCCCTCGGTGGTGTGGATCGCGGGCGGCCTCAACAAGGGCCTCGCCTTCGACGATCTCGTCCGCGACGCGCGCCGGGTGCTGCGCGCCGCGGTCCTCATCGGGCGCTGCGCCGATGAGATCGCCGCCGCTCTCGCCCGACACGCCCCCGATGTCCCCGTGGAACGGGCTGACGGCATGGACGATGCGGTGAAGGCTGCGGCGGCGTTCGCGACCACCGGTGACACTGTGCTCTTGGCGCCGGCCGCGGCCTCGATGGACATGTTCCGGGACTACGCGGCGCGCGGAGATCTGTTCGCGGCGGCGGTCCGCGCACGAGAGGGGTAACCGTGGCGGGGTCGGGAGCGTCGTCGCCGCCGTCCACCGGGACGTCGGCGCGGCCCGCGCGGGCGGCGCGAGGGCCCAAAGCCGTGCGAACCGGCTCCGCGGCCGAGCCCGACTCCGCCGGCGGGGGAACCGGCGCGGCGGACGGGGCCGAAGCACGGCTGCCGCTGCTCGACCGGCCGTTGGCGTCCTACTACCTGCTGCTGTCCTCGGCCGCTCTGCTGCTGGTGCTCGGACTGGTCATGGTCCTGTCGGCGTCGAGCGTGCGCTCCTACGCCGACTTCGGCTCCTCCTACACGCTGTTCATCCGGCAGGTGATCTGGGTCGCGATCGGTCTGCCGGTGGTCGCCGTCGCCTCCCGGCTGCCTGTGCGGGTCTTCCGCGCCTTTGCCTACCCGTTGTTGCTCGGGACCGTGCTGATGCTGATGGCGGTGCTCATCCCGGGTATCGGCAGCGTGCGTGGTGGCGCCCGCCAGTGGATCGTCGTCGGGCCGATCACGATCCAGCCCAGCGAGTTGGCGAAGATCGCCCTTGCGCTGTGGTGTTCGGATCTGCTTGTCCGCAAACGGCGGCTGCTGTCCGACCCCAAACACCTGCTCGTTCCGCTGGTCCCGGTGTTCCTGTTCATCGACCTGCTGCTGCTGCTGGAACCGGATCTCGGCGGGGCGATCTGCGTGACCGTCGTGCCGTTGACCGTGCTGTGGGTGATCGGTACCCCGATGCGCCTCTACACCGGGATCCTGGGATCGATGGTCGCGGCGGCGTCGGTCCTCGCCGTGGTCGAGCCCTACCGCGTCCGGCGCCTGCTGTCGTTCACCGATCCGTTCGCCGACGCGCACGGCGACGGCTTCCAGGCCGTGCAGGGCATCTATGCCCTGTCGACCGGCGGCTGGTGGGGGGAGGGCCTTGGYGCATCCCGGGAGAAGTGGCCGCAGTTACTGCCCGCGGTGCACACCGACTTCATCCTCGCGATCATCGGCGAGGAACTCGGGCTGGTCGGCAGCCTGGTGGTGGTGGGCCTGTTCGGCGTGCTGGGATACGCGGGCCTGCGGATTGCGCACCGTTGTGACGAGCTGTTCGTCCGGCTCGCCGCAGCGGGGGTCACCGCCTGGATCCTCGTCCAGGCGGTGGTCAACATAGGTGCCGTCGTGGGTCTGTTGCCGATTACCGGCGTCACCCTTCCGCTGGTGTCGTTCGGTGGCTCCGCGTTGCTGCCGACCCTCGCGGCCCTCGGCATGCTGCTCTCCTTCGCCCGGTCCGAGCCGGCCGCGGCCGAATTCTTGTCCCGACGGGCCGAGGAACGCCACGCCGCGCGTCTCGCCGCGTCCGGCCGGCGCCGCCAGCGCTGGCGCCGCGGCCGGGAGCGGCGCGCCGATGCCACCGGGGTGATACCGCGGGAGGAGAGGCGGCCGCCCGGCCGCCGGGGCCACCGACCGGACCTCGGCCTCGTACCGGTCGACGACGCGCGGTCGGGTCCGGTGGGTCCGGTGCCGGAGTCCGGGTCGGGGCGTTCGTCGGGGCGCATATCATCCCGTGTGCGGGCCCGGGTAACCGGGGCCGGGCTGCCCGGGAGACGGCGTGATGTGTCATCGTCTTGACCGATGTTGCGAAGCGTAGTGCTCGCCGGCGGCGGGACAGCCGGCCACGTGGAACCCGCACTCGCCGTCGCGGACGCGCTGCGGGCGACCGACTCCCGGGTACGGCTGACCCTGCTCGGCACCGCGACCGGTCTGGAGGCGCGCCTGGTGCCCGCCCGGGGCCATGAGTTGGCGACGGTGCCGAAGGTCCCGATGCCGCGCCGCCCCACCCCGGCCGTGTTCAAGYTGCCCGCCCGGTTCCTCGACGCGATCTGTCAGGCGGGGGAGACCCTCGACCTGGTTCGGGYGGACGTGGTCGTGGGGTTCGGTGGATAYGTGTCCGCGCCCGCGTACCTCGCCGCCCGGCGCCGCGGCATCCCGATCGTGGTGCACGAGGCGAACCCGCTGCCGGGACTGGCCAACCGGCTCGGCGCCCGGCTCACCCCGTTCGTCGCCACGTCCTACCCGAGCACGCCCCTGCGCGGCGCGACGCTCACCGGGATCCCGCTGCGGGGGGAGATCCTCACCCTCGACCGTTCCCCGGCCGCGATGCGGGCCGCCCGGGCGCGCTACGGGCTCGACCCRCACCGGCCGACCCTGCTCGTCTTCGGCGGTTCGCAGGGCGCCCGCTCGCTCAACCAGGTGATGACGGCGGCGGCGCATCCCCTTGCCGCCGCCGGGATCCAGGTGCTGCACGCGACCGGACCGAAGAACTTCGACGAGGTCGCCGCGGCGCTGCCCCTCGACCTGCCCACGCCATACGAGCTGCGGCCGTACCTCGACCACATCCCCTCGGCCTACGCCGCGGCCGACATGACCCTGTGCCGGTCGGGCGCGATGACATGCGCGGAACTCGCCGCGGCGGGGCTCCCGGCGGTGTACGTCCCCCTGCCGCACGGCAACGGTGAGCAGCGCCGCAACGCGCTGCCGACGGTGGAGGCCGGCGGTGGTCTCCTCGTCGACGACGCCGAGCTCAGCGCGTCCTGGCTGCTCGAGAACGCGCTGCCGGTGCTCATCTCCGCCGAACGGCTGGCGAAGATGTCGGCCGCCTGCGCCGGCAGCGGCCATCCCCAGGCCGCCGCCGCGATCGTCGCCATGATCCGGGACGCCGCCRCCACCCGGCGGCGATCCCGCCCGCGGCACGCGGCTCCCTGACCGCTCCGCCGTCCCCGGCCGCTGGACAGCCAGGKGGTGTCCAACGCTGGCCGGTTATCACAGCGTGACCAGCACGACCACCGGGATCTCCCGTTCCACCTGCTCCTGGTGGCCGCGGATCCCCGGCATCGTCTCGACCAGTGCCTCGTAGAGCCGCTGCCGCTCGTCCCCGGTGGCGGTCAACGCCTCGGCCTCGAACCGGTCGGTGCCGAGCTCCACCACGACCTTCGGCTCGGCCGTCAGGTTCTGGTACCAGTCCGGATGCCGTGGGGCGGCCATGTTGGACGCGAAGACGACGATGCGGCCGGGACCGCCGTCCATGACGTACCCCAGCGGGGTGGTGTGCTCCTTCCCGCTGCGCCGCCCGGTCGTCGTCACGAGCACCAGCCTGGAACCGGGCAGCGTCTTCTCCAACACGCCGCCAGTCGCCCGGTACTCGGCGATCACGGTCTGATTGACCGCCCTGACGTCGAAGCCAGGTCTGCGCGGGTCCTGCGTGTCGGCCATCGTCYCGATCCTCACCTGTCGCCGCCGRCCATGCCGGCGGGGGCGTGTTGCGGCAGTCAACCATCGACGCCGGGCAACAGCCGGCAGGATCATCGCCCGGGACGTCGCGTCGGCGTTACGGGTCCGCGGCGCGGTGCCGCTTTCACGCCGGGGAGGAGGCGCCGTCTCACGGGCATCGGATGGCACTTCTTTGTACGAGAGAATTGAAGCCCTTCTTGTTTTCGACGGTACCCCACCGCGGTACCTCACCGCCGTTCGGACGGCCGTGGGGGAGTACCCGTCGCGGCGAGGTAAGGCGGCATGAGAGYGCCATTGGACGCTCACATGCAACGGTCAACCGGCCGCCGAGAAGCCCAGGGCGGCCAGYAGCCGGGGACCGACCGTGGTGATCGTTCCCGCTCCGAGCGTGAGCAGCAGGATCCCCCGCGACGCCTCGTCGCTCAGGGTGACGCGGACGTCCGTGGYGAGTCGTTCGACGAGTTCGGGCCAGGACACGTAGTATGTTGCCGCCGGCTCGCTCACCCGCTTGACCAGGTCGACGGCATGCAGACCGAGGTCGTCGGTCTCGCGGGCGGCATAGATGTCGGTGACGTACACCCGGTCGGCGTCGCTGAACGCGGCCGCGAAGTCGTCCAGTAGCGCGGCGAACCGACTGAACGTATGTGGCTGGAGTACCGTCCAGATCTGCCGTCCCCGAGCCCGTGAACGGGCCGCGGCGAGCGTCAGACGGACCTCCGTCGGATGATGCGCGTAGTCGTCGATCACCTCCAGGCTGCCCGGACCTCCGGCGGGTCCGACGCCGGTGCTGTCGGCGGGGCCGTTCCAGAAGCCCACGAACTCGAACCGTCGGGCCGCGCCGGTGAAGGTCGTCAGGGTGGTGAGGGTCTGGGCGGGAGCGACTCCCAGCTCGGTGGCGGTGGCGAGGACCGCGAGCGCGTTCAGCACCGAGTGCCGGCCGGGTACCGTCAGGGTCAGCGCGCCGATCTCCTGACCGGCCCGCAGGACGGTCGCCCTGGTCATGTCGTCCCCCGCGGTGGTGACGACGTCGACGGCGCGCCAGTGGCGTTCGGCACCGAAGCCGTAGTCGATCACCGCGACGTCATTCACCGCGACGTCATTGCCGGGCCGCTGGCGACCCAGCTCGGTGAGGACGGCGACCACCCCGGGATGATCTCCGCAGACGACCAGTCGTCCACCCGGCCGGACCCGTCGGGCGAACGCGGCGAAGGCCGTCCGGACCGATGCCTCGTCGGGGAAGACGTCAGGGTGCTCCCACTCGACGTTGGTGATGACGGCGATGCTCGGGTCGAGGCCCGCGAAGGCGCCGCCGTACTCGTCGGACTCCAGGACGAAGACGTCGYCGGAGCCGGCCAGCGCGTTCCCTCCCAGCTGTGACACCTCCGCGCCGATGACCGCCGTGGGATCCAGCCCGGCGGCGCGCAGGACCAGGGTGAGCATCGCCGAGGTGGTCGACTTGCCGTGCGAACCGGCGACGGCGACCAGCCGGTAGCCGGCGGTGAGCTCCGGTAGCCATTCCGAACGGCGGCGCACGGGCAGACCGAGCGCGCGGGMGGCGACGATCTCCGGATGGTCGTCGGGCAGCGCACTGGACGCGACCACGACATCCGCACCGGCGAGCTCGGCGGCGAAGGCGGCCGGACCGGGCGTGGCCCCGATCCGGATCGGTACCCCCCGTGCGCGTAGGGTCGCCACCCGGGGCGAGTCTTCGGAGTCACTGCCGCTCACCGTCCCGCCGCCCGCGAGATGGATCTGGGCCAGCGGAGACAGGCCGCTGCCTCCGATGCCGAGGAAATGGACGTGCTGGGTGCGCTGACCGGTCACGGGAGGCAGTACACCATCATCGGCCCCGGTGGTGGTGAGGTCTCTTGATCCGTGGCACGGCCAGGCGTCGGGATCCGTACATTGATCGGGGTCCGTACATTGAGACGAAGCCCCCGTCGGCTGCGCCGGGAAGGTCGCCGGAGGCGAGTCACGGTTACCACAGACTCCTTCCGGGGCGGGGGTCCCCGCATTGTGGCGAAGCCACCATGCGGGGAAAGTCGTGACGCGCCGACAGCGTCCTTGACCACCGCCGAAGCCGTGCCTACTGTCCGATCCACAGTCGGAAGTTGACATAACTGTAACCGTCTAGCTGACGGTGAAGGTTGAGACTTCGACTGCTTTCCTCGCTCGCCGCGCGGCTCCGCCTTCCCGCGGCGGCGCAGGGGCGGGGTAACCCCCGTCCGACCACCGACGCCGCTGGAGGACCGACACCGCATGGCTGCCCCACAGAACTATCTCGCGGTCATCAAGGTCGTCGGGATCGGTGGTGGTGGCGTCAACGCCGTCAACCGGATGATCGAAGTCGGTCTCAAGGGCGTCGAGTTCATCGCCATCAACACCGATGCCCAGGCCCTGCTCATGAGCGACGCCGACGTGAAACTCGATGTCGGCCGTGAGCTCACCCGAGGCCTCGGCGCCGGAGCCGACCCCGAGGTCGGCCGCCAGGCTGYCGAGGATCACCGGGAGGAGATCGAGGAGGTCCTCAAGGGGGCCGACATGGTCTTCGTCACCGCGGGTGAGGGTGGTGGCACGGGTACCGGCGGTGCGCCGGTCGTCGYGAACGTCGCCCGCTCCCTCGGAGCACTCACCATCGGTGTGGTCACCCGGCCGTTCACCTTCGAGGGTCGGCGCCGGGCCACTCAGGCCGACACCGGTATCGACACTTTGCGTAATGAGGTCGACACCCTCATCGTCATCCCGAACGACCGTCTGCTGGCGATGACGGACCGGGACATCAGCGTTCTCGACGCCTTCCGCAGCGCCGACCAGGTGTTGCTCTCCGGTGTCCAGGGCATCACTGACCTGATCACCACGCCCGGCCTGATCAACCTGGACTTCGCCGACGTCAAGACGGTCATGTCCCATGCCGGCAGCGCCCTGATGGGCATCGGACKGGCCCGCGGCGACGACCGGGCCACCGTCGCCGCCGAACAGGCCATCGCGTCCCCCCTGCTCGAGGCGAGCATGGACGGGGCTCAGGGGGTGCTGCTCAACATCTCGGGTGGGTCGGACCTCGGCCTGTTCGAGATCAACGCGGCCGCCGAGCTGGTCGCCGACGCGGCCCACCCGGAAGCGAACATCATCTTCGGTGCGGTCATCGACGACGCACTCGGGGACGAGGTGCGGGTGACGGTCATCGCCGCCGGCTTCGACACCGTCCAGGACCGGCGGACCCGCACCCTCAACGCGGCGGGGCAGCGGCGCCCGCCGGGGCCGGCCGGCGGGTCGGCTGCCGGGCCGCCGACGGTGGCCGCCCCGGCCACCTCGCCCGCGACAACGATCCTGCCGCCGCTGCCGACGATCTCCACAGTCCCGTCTCGGACGCCGCCCGCCGCCCCCGCCACCCCCGCCGCGCCCCCGCCCGTCGCGCCGGTCCCGCCGCCCACACCGAGCTACCTGCAGGCACCCCCGCCGCCGATCGCGCCGTCGAACGTCGGTCATTACCACCCGGAACCGCTGCCGGGGGCGCCGGCCTCGAACGAACCCGCTGCGGCCGCCACGGCCGAATCGACCGTGATCCCGACGATCGAGTCTCGCCTCGCCCCGCCGAACCGTGAACCGGTGGAGCCGCCGGTCGATCAGGCCTATGGTCAGCACCGCCCGGAGCCGCCGCGCACTGCTCCCCGGCCGACCTACCCGCCTCGCCGGCCGGTGCGGCCGGTGGCCGACGACGACGAGTTGGACGTGCCGGACTTCCTCAAGTAGCCGGTGCCAGGCAGACTTCCGGCATGCCGGTTCTCGTCACCTCGCGCTCGGGCGGGGTCAGCGACCCGCCGTYCGAGGGACTCAATCTGGGCGACCACGTCGGGGATGCCGACGAGGCCGTCGCCGTCAACCGACGCCGGCTCGTCGACCGGCTGCGGATGCCGGTCCAGTACATGCGGCAGGTGCATGGGAGGCAGGTCGCCGTGTTGCGTCGGCACGGGCCGCCTCCACAGGCGGACGCGCTGGTGACCGATGTCCCCGGCCTCGTGCTCGCCGTGATGGTTGCCGACTGCGCACCGGTGCTGTTCGAGGCCCCCGCGGTGGTGGGAGTGGCGCACGCCGGCCGGGTTGGGATGRCCAGTGGCGTGATACACGCCACTCTTGGGGCCCTCGAGCGGCTCGGCGCCGCCCGGGACGAGCTCCGTGTCACCATCGGTCCATGTATCTGTGCCGGCTGTTACGAGGTGCCGGAGGATCTTCGTTGCGAGGTGGATACCCAGGTGCCGGGGAGTGCGGCCACCACCCGCGTCGGCACCGCGGCGATCGACCTGCGTGCCGGTATCCGTCGTCAACTCGCCGCCGCCGGTGTGACCGATATAACAATTTCTGCTCGATGCACCGCCGAGGATCCGGAGCTCTACTCCTACCGTCGAGAGGGTCGGACGGGACGCTTCGCCGGTCTGGCCTGGCTCGGGCCGACGCCATGATCCACCGGCCCGAGATGCCCGCGAGGCATGGCGCATCCGGCTCGGGGGAGTCCGACGGACCGTTCGACCCGGACCGGCCCGCCCCGGACCGGCCCGCCCCGATCGAGCTCGATCCGGCGCGCCTGGACCGGTTGACGCAGCGGCTGGCCGAGGTCCGGGCTCGGATCGCGGGGGCGGCCCGGGCCGCGGGCCGTGATCCGGACCACCTCACCCTCATTGCGGTCAGTAAAACCTACCCACCCCAGGATGTTGTGATGATGCACACGCTCGGGGTGCGGCACTTCGCCGAGAACCGGGAGCAGGAGGCCGGGCCGAAGGTGAGTCTCGTCACCCGGCTGATCGGCGGGGAACGGAGCGTCCCGGCCAAGGGAACCGGTGACGGCCTGTCCTCCGGTGCCACCGGTTCCGACGATCCGATCTGGCATTTCGTGGGACAACTGCAGCGCAACAAGGCCAGATCCGTTCTTCGTTGGGCGGATTGGGTGCAGTCGGTGGATCGGGTGAGCCTGGTGCCAGTGCTCTCCCGGCTGGCAATGGAACGCGGCCGCCCGCTGTYGATCTGTCTCCAGGTCTCGTTGGACCTCCCTGGTGCTTCCGATGGGAAGATCGGCGCGTCGATCGCCGGCTCGAGGCGCGGAGGGATCGATCCGGCCGGCCTTTCCGCCCTGGCCGATCTTGTCGAGGAGGCGCCGGGACTGGCCCTGCGAGGCGTGATGGCTGTCGCCCCCCGGAGGGGGCAGCCACGACCTGCGTTCGCGCGACTGCGTGAGGTGGCGGAACGCCTGAAGGTGGGGCATCCCCAGGCCACCGTCATCAGTGCCGGCATGTCGGGAGATCTTGAGGACGCTGTGGCCGAAGGCGCGACACACCTTCGGATCGGCACCGCTTTGTTCGGTGAACGGCCTGGTGTCCCTYAGAGTCGCGCCCATGGGGCTCGGGCGCAGGGCGATGGTCTACCTCGGTCTGGCCGAGGAGGATGAGGACTATCTCGACGACGACTATGACGACGGTCGTGCGGTCGGTCGTGACGACCGGCGTGCTATGCACGAACCGGTTCCGATGGACCGTACGGTCCGTCGGATAGACGCACGTGAGGAGCCGGTCGCCATGCCGCGACGTCCACCGGTCGAACCGCTGCGTCCCGCCGGTCCCGTGCCGATGCGCAGGGTGGCCGCRGTGGAGGAGTCGCACCCCTACCGGATCACCACGCTTCAGCCACGCAGCTACAATGAGGCGCGCCAGATCGGCGAGGAGTTCAGGGACGGGACGCCCGTTATCATGAACCTCACCGACATGGACGATGCCGACGCCAAGCGGCTGGTCGACTTCGCCGCAGGTCYGATCTTCGGGCTGCGGGGCGACCTCGAGAAGGTGACAAACAAGGTCTTCCTGCTCTCGCCGCACAACGTCGAGGTCACCGAGACGGACAAGCGACGCATCCGCGAGGGTGGGTTCTACAACCAGTCATAGTCAGGGGGCGTTCGCGTCCCCCCCGTTTCTCAGGAGAGAGCACCATCAGCACAGTAGGAAGCTTGATCTTTTGGGTGCTGACGGTCTATCTGTTGCTCCTGATAGCACGATGGATCATCGATCTGGTTCTTGCCCTCAGCCGATCGTTCCGCCCGACCGGCCCGCTGGTACTGGTCTTCGAGATCRTGTACACGGTAACTGACCCTCCGTTACGATTCATCCGGCGATTTCTTCCGCCGTTGCGGGTGKGTAGCGTTGCGCTTGACCTCGGGTTCCTGCTGCTCTTCCTAGTGGTCATCGTGCTTCGAAGCTATGCGCAGAGGCTGTGACGGGGTTGTTGTGCACACCGCGAGCGCGGGCGCGGCAGACTGCCCGCAGACCGCCCTCTCTTCGGGGAGCGGCGATGCCGCACGAGGAGGCGACGTGGCTCTGACACCACAGGACGTTCAGAACAAGGTCTTCAGTCCGACGAGGTTTCGCACGGGCTACAACGAGGATGAGGTCGACACCTTCCTCGACGAGGTCGAGGCCGAGCTGACGCGGCTGCTGGACGAGAACAGCGACCTGCGCCGGCAGCTCGACGAGGCCCGGCGTTCCGGCGGTGGTGGTCCGGGCGTGCCCGCGCAGATCCTCGAGGAGAACCAGGGCCTGCGCCGCCAGCTCGACGAGGCGCGTCGCCAGATCGCCCAGGCGCAGGCCCAGGCCGCCCAGGCTGCCCGGGAGCGGGGCCAGCAGCCGCAGCCCCCCGCGCCGCAGCAGGGTGGCGCCCCCACCACGGTGATCTCGGCGGTGGGTACCTCCGGACCGCCCGCCCGGGCCGGCGGCAACCCGCAGGTGGAGGCCGACATCGAGCAGCGGGTCGCCCGTACCCTCGTGCTGGCCCAGCGCACGGCGGACGAGGCGCTGCGCGAGGCGCGCGCGGAGTCCGAACGCGCCCGCCGCGAGGCGAGGGCGGACGCGGACCGCATCATCGGTGAGGCCCGGGCGCACGTGGCCGAGCAGCTCGGCGGCTTGGAGGACGACAAGCGTCGTCTCGAGGGCCAGGTCGAGCAGCTTCGGGCGTTCGAGCGGGAGTACCGCACCCGGCTGCGGGCCTACCTGGAGATGCAGCTGCGGGACCTGGACGGCATGCCGACCCAGCCGGCCGTCGGTGCCGGCGGGCCTCCGCGGCCGGGCCTCAACCCGGGTGGTGGACCCACACCGCCCGCGGTGGGCATGGGGCCCAGTGGCGCTGCGCAGAGCCCCGCCCACCAGCCGACCTTCCCGCCCGGTCCGCCCCTGCCCGCCGGCGCCRCCATGGCCCGCGACAACGGTCACGGCCGGCCGGACATGGACGCCACCCGGCGGGACGCCCCGGGAATGCAGGAGTTCTGATCATCCACCGCGCGGCCCTCGGCGGGTCCGGCGTGGCCCTCGGCACCGGCGCGGACGGCCGGTCTCGTGATGGGGTGATCGAGAGATGCTGACGCTTTGTGGAGCGGTTCTTGCTCTGTGTACGGTTCTTGCGGTGGTCGGCATCCTCGCCGGCAGCGGTTTCGTCTATGCGTCCCTGATCTTGACGCTGGCCGCCGCGGCGCTGCTCCCGGCGGGAGCAGTACGCCGGGCCTCTCGCTGGCCCCGGGCCTCTCGCTGACCCCGGGCCTCGGTCTCAGCCGCCGGTCGTCTCGTGCCGGGTGAGCGTGAACGCCAGGCCCAGCTCCTCGGCCGCCGAGCGGGCTGCCGTCTCGCGCGGCTGCGCCGCAGGTAGCTCCGTGCGGGCCGCCTCGGTGAAGGAGACCGCCAGCACCTCCTCGGCCACCGTCTGACCGTGGGTACGCAGAGCGAGCGCGGTCTCCTCGCGCGTCGCCGCCCAGGAGACGTCCACCCGGTCGGTGATCTCCAGCCCCGCCGCCTTGCGCGCGTCCTGGAGCACCCGGACGACGTCGCGGGCGAGCCCGGCGCGGGCGAGCTGCGGGGAGATCTCCAGGTCGAGGGCGACGGAGAGCCCGGACTCGGCGGTGACCGCCCAGCCCTGCCGCGGCGTCTCCGTGATGATCAGCTCGTCCCCGGACAGCTCGACGTCCTCCCCGTCAACGGTGACGGTGAGCCGTCCGTTGACGGGAGGACCGGCGGCCGCGATGGCCGCGGCGGCCGCCTTGGTGTTCCTGCCGAAGCGCCGCCCCAGCGCCCGGAAGTTCGGCTTCACCGAGATGTCGACGACCTCCGAGGTCGCCGGCTCCACCGTGGTCACGTTGAGCTCCTCGGTGATCTGCGCGATCAGCTCGGGGGAGAGCTCGTCAAAGGCACTCGCGCCGACGACCGCCCGCGGCAACGGCTGGCGGGTGCGCACCCCGCTGGCGGCCCGGGCGGCGCGGCCGAGTTCCACGATCCGCCGGACGAGATCCATCTGCTCCGAGAGCTCCGGCGTGTGCAGCCCCGCCGGGAGCTCGGGCCAGGCGGCCAGGTGCACCGAGTCGGGGGTCCGCGGGGATGCGTCGGCGAACAGCCGTGACCACAGCCAGTCGGTGAGGAACGGCGTGAACGGCGCCATCACCCGGGTCAGCGCGTCCAGGCAGGTGTGCAGGGTGCTCAGGGCGTCGGCGTCGCCGGCCCAGAACCGGCGGCGGGACCGGCGGACGTACCAGTTGGACAGGTCGTCGACGAACCGGGCGATCCGCCGCCCGGCCCGCAGCGAGTCGAAGTTCTCCAGCGCATCGTCCACCTCGGCGACGGTGGCCGCGAGCTCGGACAGCGCCCAGCGGTCCAGCACGTGCCGTCGGGCCGGCGGTGTCGCGCGCGGGTCCGCGGCCGGGTCCGCGCCTGGGCGCCAGCCGGCTGCCCCGGCATAGAGAGCGAAGAAGGACGAGGTGTTCCAGTAGGTGAGCAGGACCTTGCGGACGATGTCCTCGATCGCCTCGTGACTCACCCGGCGGTCCGCCYACGGCGAGCCGCCGGCGAGCATCAGCCAGCGGACCGCGTCCGCGCCGTGCCGCTCGAACAGCTCGAAGGGATCGAGCACGTTGCCGAGATGCTTGCTCATCTTGCGGCCGTCGGCGTCCAGGAGCAGGCCGAGACAGAGCACCGTCTCGTAGGAGGAGCGGCCGAACACCAGCGTGCCGACCGCCATCATCGTGTAGAACCAGCCGCGGGTCTGGTCGATCGCCTCGCAAATGTACTGCGCCGGGTACTGCCGGGTGAACGCCGCGAGGTTGTGGTGCGGGGCGCCCCACTGGGCGAACGGCATCGCGCCGCTGTCATACCAGACGTCGATCACCTCGGGCACCCGGTGCGAGGCGCCGCCACAGGTCGGGCAGGTCCCGGTGACCTCGTCGACGAACGGGCGGTGCGGGTCGAGGTCGGCCAGGTTCCGCCCGGYGAGCTCGGAGAGCTCCGCGAGTGACCCGACGCACACCAGGTGGGTGGGGTCGTCGTCGCAGCGCCAGACCGGCAGCGGTGTCCCCCAGTATCGGTTGCGGGACAGCGCCCAGTCGACGTTGCCGCGCAGCCACTCGCCGTACCGACCGGTCTTGATCCGCTCGKGGTGCCAGGTCGTCCGCTCGTTCTGCGCCAGCAGCTCGTCGCGGATGGCGGTGGTCCGGATGTACCAGGACGGCAGCGGATAGTAGATCAACGGTGTGTGACAGCGCCAGCAGTGCGGATAACTGTGCGTATACGTCGACGCCCGCCACAGCCGGCCCCGCTCGCGCAGGTCGGCGGTCAGCGGCGCGTCGGCATCCTTGAAGAACATCCCGCCGACCAGGGGGACGTCGGCGAGGAAGCGACCGTCCGTCCCGATCGGGTTCACCACCGGCAGCCCGCTCGCCCGGCAGACCGCGAGGTCCTCCGCGCCGAACGCTGGCGCCTGGTGGACCAGGCCCGTGCCATCCGTGGTCGTCACGTAGTCGGCGAGCACGACCGAGTGCGGGACGCCGGTGCCGGCCGCGAACCGCTCGGCCGCCAGCAGCTCGAACGGGCGGGTGTAGCGGGCACCGGCCAGCTCCGCCCCGCGGAACCGCTCGACGATCTCGGCGTCCTCGCCGAGGGCCGCGGTGACCAGTGGTTCGGCGACGACGAACAACTCCCCGTCCCCCGCGCGGGCCAGGACGTACTCCACCTCCGGGTGAACGGCCACCGCCGTGTTCGACACCAGCGTCCACGGGGTCGTCGTCCATACCAGCAGCTGCGCACCCTGCCCGGCGAGGCCCAGGGCGTCGGCGACGAGCGGGAAACGGACGTAGACCGAGGGGTCGTCGACGTCCGAGTAGCCCTGGGACACCTCGTGGTCACTAAGCGGCGTTTCGTCGCGCGGGCAGTACGGGGTGACCCGGAAGTCCTCGACCAGCAGGCCCTGGTCGAAGATCTGCTTGAGCGACCACCAGACGCTCTCGACGTAGCTGGTGTCCATGGTGCGGTAGGCGCCATCGAGGTCGACCCAATAGCCCATCCGCTCGGTCATCGCGGAGAAGTCCGCGACATGGCGCAGCACCGACTCGCGGCACCGGGCGTTGAACTCGGCGATGCCGAACGCCTCGATGTCGTTTTTGCTGGTGAAGCCGAGCTCCTTCTCGACCGCGAGCTCGACGGRCAGCCCGTGGCAGTCCCAGCCCGCCCGCCGGGGAACGTGGTAGCCCTTCATCGTCCGGTAGCGGGGGAACAGGTCCTTGAAGACCCTGGCCTCCACGTGGTGCGCCCCCGGCCTGCCGTTGGCGGTGGGTGGGCCCTCGTAGAAAACCCACAGCGGGCGGTCCGCGGTGGCCTCCAGCGAACGGTGGAACACCTTGGTGTCGCGCCAGCGGGCCAACGTCTCCCGCTCCAGGGCGGGCAGGTCCACCTGGGCGGGCAGCGGAGCGAAGGTGGGATGCCGCAGAGGGGTGCTCATCGTGGGGACCCGGTCTCCATAGTCGTAATCTCCGTCGGGCTGGTTCTCCAACGGAGGGACGACGCCTCACCGGTCCCGGGCGTGACCATCCGGCCGATGCGCCGGCCGCCTGTCCTACCCGGACCGGGGGTACCGCGGTACCACCCTCCTTGCGCACCCGCTCGGCCGGATCGGGCCGAGGGATGGCCCCTCGTTGTCCTCGCGGCGGCCGGATCTACTGGGGACCCGATGGTCGACCGGATTCCGTTCTTCCGGCGGCTCGGGGGTGATCTTCGCGACGCGCTGGCCACCGGGCTTCCACCGACCCCGRCTCGCTCGGGCTGCGCCCGCCGCTACTCGTCCCCGTCCACGCCGTACCGCTGTCCATCAGCGTAGCTCAGCGGGACGAGTGGTCCCGTCCCCGGCTCGGCCCTTCGCCGCGCGGCCGGTTCATCGTCGGGACTCGGGGCCGTAGAGTGGTCCGGTAGGAGAGGTGCCGACCATCGGGAGCGGTGTGTCCGAAGATCCCGTCGATCACGCGGTGACCGCGCCGGGGGGCGTCACCCCGGGCGCGGGGTCCGTCGCGCCGGCGATGTCGACGAAGCCCTCGGCCCCGCCCGGGGGGTCGACGCCGGTGCCGCACGGGCGGGACGAGGCTCGCCCTACCGTCGGTTCCCGCCGGGCGGTGGCCACGCTGACGGTCGCGGCGGCGATCGTCCTGCTGTCGGACATCCTCACCAAGCATGTCGCGGTGGCCACCCTGTCTGACCGGGGGCCTGTCGAGGTCATCCCCGGCCTGCTCGACCTGGAGCTCACCCGCAACTCCGGAGCGGCCTTCAGCCTCGCGGGCGGCGCGACGGTGCTACTCAGCCTGGTCGCCCTGGCCGTGGTCGCGGTGGTGGTGTTCACCGCCCGCCGGCTGCGGTCGGTGGGGTGGGCTCTCGTGCTCGGCGCCCTGCTCGGCGGGGCGGTGGGCAACCTCGCCGACCGCCTCTTCCGCGCGCCCGGTCCCCTGCGCGGTCACGTCGTGGACTTCGTCCACCTCCACTACTGGCCCATCTTCAACGTGGCCGACTCCGCGATCGTCTGCGGCGGCGTGCTCGCGGTCATCCTGTCCCTGCGCGGCGTGGGTCTGGACGGCACGCGCTACGCCGAGCATCATCCCCCCGGCGGGGGCAGTGACCATCACGGGCGGTGACCTGCGGTCCCTGCCGGTCCCGGACGGGCTCGACGGCGTCCGTCTCGACGCGGCGATCGCGAGGATGTTCGGGCTGTCGCGGACCGTGGCCGCCGCGCTCGTCGACGACGGCCAGGCGAGCCTCGACGGGAAGGTCCGGGGCCGGTCCGACCGGGTCAGCGGCGGTGCCTGGCTGGAGGTCCGGCTGCCCGCTCCGCCGCGTCCGGTGGCGGTGGAACCCACGCCGGTCGAGGCTCTCGGCATTCTCTACGACGACGACGACATCATCGTGGTGGACAAGCCGGTCGGGGTCGCCGTCCATCCGGCGCCCGGCTTCACCGGACCGACCGTGATCGGGGCGTTGGCCGCCGCGGGATACCGCATTTCCACCTCGGGCGCGGCCGAGCGTCAGGGGGTGGTGCACCGTCTCGACGTCGGTACCACCGGGGTGATGGTGGTCGCCAAGAGCGAGCGCGCATATACCCTGCTGAAACGGGCGTTTCRTGACCGTACGGTGGACAAGCGCTACCGGGCCGTGGTGCAGGGCCATCCCGATCCGCTGCGGGGCACCGTGGACGCCCCGATCGACCGGCATCCGCGCCGGCCGGGGCTGTTCGCCGTCGTCGCGGACGGCAAGCCGAGTATCACCCACTACGACCTCCAGGAGGCGTTYCGGGCCGCCTCCCTGCTGTCCGTGCGATTGGAGACCGGGCGCAYCCACCAGATCCGGGTGCACATGTCCGCCCTGCGGCACCCGTGTGTCGGGGATCTCGCCTACGGGGCCGATCCCACGCTCGCCGAGCGGCTCGGCCTGACCCGCCAGTGGCTGCACGCGGCGCGGCTGTCCTTCGATCATCCCGGTCACGGCGGACGGGTCGAGTTCACCAGTCCGGACCCGGCTGACCTGGCCGAGGCGGTGGAACGGCTGCGGGACCAGCCATGACGGAGCCGGCGACGCTCGGGGAGGCGACCTCGGCGCCGGTGCCCGCTCCCGCGGCACCCGGGGGAGCGGTGCCGGCCCCGGCCCCCGCCTGCCGGGGGTGGTCCACCGTGCGCCCACCGGTCCACGGGTTGGGGGCGCTGCTCGATCGGGTCGACGCCCGCACGCTGCCGGCGACCTCTCGCGCGATCGCGATCGTCCGGGCGTGGATGGTGGGCCTGGCGGAGCGGGAGATCGGTCGGGTCCGCCGGACCCGGGACCGGGTCCGGCCCTCGCCTGCCGGCTCCGACGACGATGACGGTCCGCCGGCCCTGCTCGACGTGGCCGGAGTCACGCCCGGCGGGGTGGTGGACTGGGGCGTCCGGATGCTCGTCCTCGGACTCGTCGCGTTGATCGTGGTGAGCGCGACGGCCGCGATCCTGCAGGGCGTCGATCATGCTCCGTCGTCCGGACCGTCCTCCTCGGCGACCGAGCAGGCAGCGACGTCCGCGAACCAGCCGGCGGCGCCCGACCAGCCGGTGGCGCCCGCGCTGCCCGCGGTGACGATCGGCCCCGGGCCGAACGACCCGGTCGCCGACTACCTCGGCGCCAGCCGGCAGAACCTCGCGTTGCTGACCTCGGCCGCCCCCGGCGCCGATCTCTACGCCGTGGCCAGTCTCACCGCGCCCCGCACCCCCGCCGACCTGCTCGAGGTGTTCGGCGACTTCCGGACCGTCCAGGTGTTCTTCACCGCCGGTATCGGGGGTGAACAGGAGCAGGCCGTCGTGCGCGATCCGGTGGCCGACGTCCGGGCGGCCTTCGGGTCGGCGGCGGCCCAGGCGGACGCCCGAGCCGCCGCCGACACACAGGTCGGCAACACCGCCGCCGCCGACCGCGAGCGGCGGGCGGCGAACGACCTGCGGGCCGGGTGCGGGTGTCTGTTCGCCGTGGTGGTCCGCGCCCCGGCCGGCCGRCTCTCGCAGCTCGAAACCGATCCCCGGGTGCGGGTGGTGGATCCGGCCCCACCGGGAAGCGGGCCGCCGGGTGTGAGATTCATCCCACTGTCCCCGGACCGTCGCTGATCCGGTTGAGCCGTCCGCATGATCGGACGACGTGCCGGGCACGGGTGGCGGACGGTGACCGTTCTGGCGTGGCATCCGACCCCTGCGCCATCGTCGACCGGGACAGGAGAGGATGAGGGGCGAGACCGGCTTCGTCACCTGGGGTTGCGACCGGCCGGGGAGTTCACGGATCATGATGAGGAGACCCAGGTTGAAGCTGGCGAAGGGCACCCGGGAGGTCTTCGACGCGGAGAGCCTGCTCGAGGAGTACCTGGKGCCGCGCAAGCGAGGTCTGCGCTACGCCTACCCGTACTACGACGGCCTGGTCACCAATAGTGATCCGGATCTGCTGTGCACCGGGGATCTCCTGGCCCCGTGCCTGCTCGGCGTCCACGTGGACCTGGATCGGATGCACACGCTCACCGCGCTGATGCCGTTGCTGCAGCGGGCGTTGGACAGGCTTCCTCCCGGCATCGAGCTCATCGAGGCCGACGAGGTCACCCTCGATCTGGTCGCCGCGCTCTACGACCCCCTCGACGACCCGGACGTCTCCGACCGGGACGTCAAGGGCTCCCTCATCGCCAAGGTGCTGCACCGCAAGCGGCCCGCCCYGGTCCCGTTGTTCGACTCCAAGGTGAGGATCTTCTACCAGCACGAGGACTGCGTCCCGCCGTCGCCGCGGGACGGGCGGTCCTGGCGGCAGTACATGGGCCTGCTCATCCGCGCGATGCAGTACGACCTGCGGGAGAACGCCGAGGAGTTCCGCCGGCTCGGGGCGCTGGTACCCGTCGCGGGTCCCCCGATCACCCCGCTGCGGATGCTCGACGTCGTGGTGTGGATGAGMAGCGCGGTGTGATCAGCGCCCGTTGTCGGCCCGGGACCATCGACCGGCTCCGACTGCGACAATGGTCGATGTGTTGAGCTACGCGGTCCGCGGGCTCACCCGGCGGCACGGGACGGGTGAGCATGCCGTTCTCGCCAATGATCGGATCGATCTCGACGTCCGGCAGGGCGAGGTGTTCGGGGTGCTCGGGCCGAACGGCGCCGGGAAGACCACGCTGGTCCGCCAGTTGATGGGTCTGCTGCGGCCGGACGCGGGCACGATTACCCTTTTTGGCCGCGACGTGCTGGCCGCCCGCGGTCTGCCGGCCCGGCTCGCCGCCTATCTGGGCCAGGACGATCTCGCGCTGGCCGAGCTGCCGGTCGCCACCGCCGTGGCGACCACCGCCCGCATGCGCGGCGTCCCCCGCTCCGCCGTGCGGGCGGTCCGTGACGCCGTGCTCGGCGAGCTCGGTCTGGAGGCGGTGGCGCATCGCCCGCTGTCGAAGCTGTCCGGTGGGCAACGCCGGCTGGCGTGTGTCGCTACCACCCTGGTGGGGGACCGGCCGATGCTCGTCCTCGACGAGCCGACCACCGGCCTCGACCCCGTCGCCCGGCGGGCCGTGTGGTCGGCGCTGCAACGTCGCCGGGACACCGTCGGTGTCACCGTCCTGCTGATCACGCACAACGTCCTCGAGGCGGAGTCGGTGCTTGACCGGGTCGCCGTCCTGGATGCCGGGCGGGTGATCGCCTGCGACACTCCGGGCCAGCTCAAGGCATCGTTGTCCGGTGACGTCCGGCTCGACCTCGCGTGGCGCCACGACCCGCCCGCGGACGACCCCACCGTCGCGACGTTGGCCGCGCTCGCCGTGGTCAACGGACGGCGGTGKACCATCCGGTTGGCTCCGGCCGCGGCCCGTGACGCCCTCGGCCGGTTGACCGCCGGCCCGGCGTTCGCCGCGCTGGACGATTTCAGTCTCGCCACCCCCTCGCTGGAGGACGTGTACCTCACCCTCGGCGGCAGGTCGCGGGACCTGGAGCGCGCATGATCGTGATTTTCCGGTGACCGTCGTTCCGGACGCGCGCGGGGCACCCGGTGGCGGGGCACCCGGGGTGCCGGCGCCATCGGTCGCGGATGGCCGCCCGGCTCCCGCCACGCGGCCGGTGTCGGCCTCCGCCCCGCCGAGCAGTGCCCCGCCGCAGCTGCCGCCGCCGACGTCGTTCCGCACCGCGTTCGGTGCGGTCTACCGCGGGCAGCTCGCCCGCTCCAAGGTGGGACGGATCCCCCTGTTGTTCGTCGCGTCGTTCCAGTCGGTCGGGATCCTCGTGCTGCTGCGCGGGATCCTCGACGTCGGCGACACCACGGCCGCCGGGCAGGTCGTGGCGGGTTCCACGGTGCTCGTGGTCGCCTTCGTCGCGTTGAACCTGCTGGCCCAGCGGTTCGGGGCGCTGCGGGCGGCCGGTGCCCTGGACTACTACCTCACGTTGCCGGTGCCCGGCGTCGCGGTGGTGCTGGGCACGGCGGCCTCGTACGCGACCTTCGCGGCGCCCGGCACTGTCGTCACCGCGGTGCTGGGGGCGCTGCTCTACGGGCTGCCGCTGTCCGGCCTGTGGCTGCTGCTGCCCGTCGTGGCGCTCGCCGGGATCTGCCTGTCCGGGCTCGGGGCGGCGATCGGCCTGCTCGCCCCTCGGCCGGAGCTCGCGACCGTCGCCGGCCAGCTCGGAATGAGCATCGTGCTGTTCTTCGGTGTGATCCCCTCCGGCCGGCTGCCCGAGGTCGGCCGCTGGGCGCGGGACGCGTTGCCCAGCAGCTACGCGGTGGACGCCCTCGCGGCCGCCTTCCAACCCGGTGTCGACTGGGCGAAGGTGGTCCTCGACCTCGGGATCTGCGCCGCCGTCGGGATGGTGGCGCTGTCTGTCGCGGCGATGGCACTGCGCCGTGTCGGCACGTCCTGAGGGCGTCATAGTTAGCGGGGCCAGCGTAGTAGCAGGACTGCTGCGGGACCGACCGGCGCGGTAGGGTCAACGGCCTGCGGCCGGTCGGCGACAACGCGCTGGTAGGCCGGGGATGCTGGTAGGCCGGGGATGCTGGTAGGCCGGGGATGCTGGTAGGCCGGGGATGCTGGTAGGCCGGGGACGAGGAGACAGACAGCCAGTGGCAGAAAGCGCGTCATGATGGAGCGGTCGTCGGGCATCCGCGGAGYCGAGCCGGTCGCGCTGTCCGTCCCACCCGGGGACGTCCCACCCGGGGACGGGCCGCACCACCCTGGTCAGCCGACCCTCGATCCGGCGATCGCCGTCCCCGCGGCCGGTGAACCGGCGCCGCCCGGGCGGAACCCGGGCCGGGCGTTCGGTGCTCGTTCGGCGGCCGTCGCCGGCCTGATCTGCGCGGCGGCGATGGCGCTCGCCGGCTTCCCGCTCGGCCTGCTCTGGGCCGCGACCGCGCCGCATCTGGATCTTGCCGTGGCGTTGGACGGGCATGAATCGGCGTTTACGGTCCAGAGCGACATCGACGTCCGGTTCGCCCTGATCTGCGCGGTCGCCGGCGTGATCGGCGGTGCCGTGGCGTGCTGGCGGGTCCGGGACGCGGGATGGCCGGTCCCGGTCGGGCTCGCCGCGGGCGGTATCGGCGGCTCGCTGATCGCCGGCTGGATCGGCCACCTGCGGCGCTCGCCCCAGCTGCTGCACGCGCTGCCGAAGGACGCCTCTCCGCTGCTCACCGACCTGGTGGACATGAAGGTCCGCGCGGGCGGGCTCTACTTTGTCATGCCGGTGACCGCCCTGCTCGTACTCCTCGTCGGGCTGTGGGTGACCTCGCGGGCCCAGTCGGACGCCGCCGAGGACAGGCGGGGTCCGACCGCGCCCGGCGACGCGCCCGGCCACGGGGCTGGGGCTGAGGTCGGGGCTGGGGACTGAGCGTCGATCCCCCGGGTGGCGAACGTCCCACGGTTCGGGCTGGGGTCAGTTCGGGCGGGGGTCAGTTCGGGCTGGGATCGACCCGGCGCAACTCGCTCGATCCGATGGTGGTGATCTTTTCCAGGAGGCCGATCTCCCGGCGGAGCAGCGCCCGTTCGGCCCGCAGTCGGTTGGCCGCGTCCGGCGCGGCGAGCAGCCCCTGACGTTCGGTGACGTCGGTGACGGCGGCGGCGGCGATCACGTACGAAAGGGCGATCGGGTCGTCGGGGAGGTCCGGCAGYGAGATCTGCACGGTGCCGGTGGCGGCGAGCCGGTCGGCGTAGGTTCGGAGCAGACGCTGGACTGCCGGAACGGTGTCGTCGGTGTCGTCGGTGTCGCCGACGTCGTCCGGCAGGTAGTCRACATCCCCGACGAGGTAGGGCTCGCTGTGCCGGTCCACCGTGCGGATCCGGAACCGGTCACCGCCCACCGTGATGAGCGAGAACCGCCCGTCGGAGTGTTCCTGGACGCGCCGCAGCACGGCGGTGCAGCCCACGTCGTGGATCGCCGGCAGGRCCGGACCCACCTCCCGGCCTCGCCGGATGGCGATCACTCCGAACCGTCGGACCTGGTCGGCGGGCTGCTCGAGCAGTTTCCGCACCAAGATCCGGTACCGTTCCTCGAAGATCTCCAGGGGTAGGACCAGCCCGGGGAGCAGGACCGTCCCGAGCGGGAACAGAGGAAGCCGCTCGCTCAACTGCGGTGCCTTCTTCCTGCCCTGCCCTCTCCGGCCCCGGACGGGACCGGAAGCGGCCGGCGGCGGTCGGGCGAGGACCGCCTGGGGCGGGTCCACGACCAGGAGTCGGACGTTTGTCCCAACCCTGTCCCCCGGTAGCCATGGTGTCCATCCACGAAGGGCTGTGATTCTCACCGGGCGCGGGTTCGGGCGGTGGACCGGGAGCCCGGGCGGTGGACCGTCGGTGCCTGGGGACCTTCCATCCGGGTTCGTTCGCGGGACAATGGCCCGGTGTGGGAAACCGAGCCGGAGCTACTGGTCGTCTTCCATCGGCCGGACCGGGGCTTCTCGACCGGCACGGGTGTCGACCCACTGGCCGAACTGSCCGTCCTCGGCACCGTGACCTCGGCCTTGCGCCCCCGGCTGGCTCTCGTGGCGCTGCCCCCCTCCCGGGCGCCGGAGGTGGCTGCCCTGCCCGGGGTGTGCGGGGTCTTCATCGATCAGGTTCCCCCGGCGCTGCGGGAGACCCTCACCGCAGCCGAGAGCCTGTTCGTCGACGGCTGGCTGGCGCGGAGGGGCGCCAAGCGCCGCGATCCCGCAGGTGGTGARCCCTGGGACACGCCGGGGTACCTCCCGCCCGACCGGCCACCCGGGGCGGCGCCGGCCGGATGACCCCGCGCGGCGGCTCAGAACACGCGCGGCGGCTCAGAACACGCGCGGCGGCTCAGAACACGCGCCGGGGGACCGACCAGCTTGCACCGGGGCCCGACGAACGCCAGACCATGTGGAGCCGGTCGCCGACGCGGGCGAGCACCTCCAGATGCCCGTCGAAGTTGCTCTGGATCATCGAGACGGCGTCCACCCGGCCCAGCTCCGGTGCGAACGGCCGCGGTCCGCTCCAGCCCGGGGAGGGCGCGCCGTTGTTCCGGTAGAAGTGGATGAGCCCGCGGTCCGCGGCGGGGACGACCACCTCGAAGTTGCGGGAGCCGTCGGGGAAGGCGCTCTGGATGAGCGCCGGATTGCCCGTCACGCCCTCGGCGAAGACGGGGCCGGTGCGCCAGACCGCCCCGTTGTCGCGGGTGAGGTGCAYGAGCCGGTTGCCGACCCGGGCGACCGCTTCCAGCATCCCGTTGCCGCCGCCCAGCGTGCCGTGGATGAGGCTGACGGCGTCGACGCGCCCGAGGTTCGCGCCGAACAGCTTCGGAGTGCTCCACGGAAATCCGTGGATGTCATGGTTGCGCCACAGGTGCAGGATGCCGACGTCCGCGGCGGGCACGAGCAGTTCGAAGTTGCCCTTGGTGCCCAGCCGGCTCTGCACCAGMGACGGAACGCCCCCCACCCCCTGGACGAGGCGGGTCGGCGGGTGCCAGGCGAAGGCGCCGGTGGAGTCCCGCCACAGGAAGTACAGCGTCGAGCCGACCCGGACGGCGACCTCGAGGGGTCCCGGCCTGGCCAGGGTGCTCTGGATCATGGTGGCGGCATCGATCCGGCCGAGCTCCTGAGCCGTCTGCCACGGGGCCATCCAGGGGAAGCCAGCCGCGTCGTTGTCCCGCCAGACGTGGGTCAGCCCGGCGAAGGCCGACGGGACGACGGCGTCGAAGTTGCCGATCTGGCCGAGCCCCCTGGCCTGGACGAGCGCCGGGTTGCCGCTTACTCCGTGGCCCCAGCCGATGTGGCTGGGGGTGTAGCGGCACAGCGCGAAACTGTTCGAGCGCATCAGGCAGTCGACGGGCGCGGGCGCGCAGGCGTCGCAGTTGCCGTTCGGGGCGTGGAACGCCCCCCACCGACCGCCGCAGTCGCACTGGGCGCCCGCGTACTCGTCCGGAGCGCCGAAGATGTGGCCGGTCTCGTGGGTGAAGACCCGGTCGATATTGTCCGGTCCCCAGCCGTCGTTGTCGACGGACATCACGAGCCGGGGGCCACCCACCGAGGAGTACGCGAAGTATCCCAGCGGATACTTGGTGAAGAACGCGCAGTAGGCGGACCGKGTGCCGAGCCGGGACCGGAGCGCGTCGACGTAGTCGTAGACGCCGTCGAAGCTGGCCGCGTAGCCGAGCCGGCTCATGGTGGGGTCACGCCACAGCGCCTCGAGGTCGGGCGCGTTCGGGTCCGGTGGGACGGACAGCCGCACGATCTGGATGTCGTAGTGGAAGGTCAGGTCGGCAGCCGGGTTCGTGGTTGCGTACCAGGACAACCCGTTCTGCACCTCAGCTACGATCTTGGTGCGTTCCGCGGCGGTCAGTTGCAGCGCGGTGGTCGGCCCTTCCACGAGGATCAGCCCGACGGCCACCGATCCCTCCAGCGCCGCGCTGGTGGGGGAGGACGCCTGGGCGATCTGCGCGGTGGCCCGGGTGTCCGTGGCCCGGGTGTCCGTGGGCGCGGAGGTCGGGCTCTGGGCCTCGGCCCGCCCGTTCGGCTGGGCATGCGGTGTCGGCTGGGCATGTGGTGTCGGCTGGGCATGTGGTGTCGGCTGGTCCGGATCAGGCGAGCTGCCCCGGGGCGGCGGGATGTCGGTGCAGGGCCGGTCCATGTCCCATGGCCGGCCGTCGCGGGGACGTTCCTGCTTGAGCTGCCGGTAGGCGGCGCTGGCCCGCAGGCGGAAGGCGTCCAGCCCGAGCGTCTCGGCGCGGTTCAGCCCGGGCGACACCCCGGTGGTCGACACGACGCTGCCGTCCGCGGGGGGGAGTACCGCCGCCGCCAGCCGGGCGGCGGTGCGCTCCGCCGTCGCCGTGGAGGTGCCCCGAGGCTGGCCCAACACGTGGACCCTGCCGTAGCGGTGCAGCGGCCGTCGTTCGTTGGCCAGGGTGGGATCGGCTGGCGAGCCGTCGCCCTCGGCGGTCTGGTCTACCCCGTCATCCGAGGACGCGTCGGTGGGTGCGATCGCCGCGAACGCCGCACGGAGTGCTCGGCCCGTCTCCCCTCCGGCCGAGATGATGAGCGCGTGTTCGTCGGCCGGTACGTCCCCCGCCATACTTGATCGTTTTCCTTTCGGTGGGGATGGCTGTGCGGAGTTGTATCGTGTTGCGGCTTTGTTGTGCCGGCTTTTGTGGAAACAAGTACGCAGAGTGCCGATCTGGTGCCTTCGCCTGCTTTGTTTAGAGGGATTGCRCCAACATAGCCGGCGGCGGGCGTCCACCCGGCCGGAGCCGGGCAGCCGCCCGGGTGGCTCGGCGTCTCAGTGCCTCGGCGTCTCGGCGTCTCAGCGTCTCAGTGCCTCAGCGCCTCAGCGCCGGTCCGGAGCGAACGATGCCTGCGCCGATGGCACGTCGGGCCACATGGCCCCGACGGCGGGCCGTTCCGGCGCACCCATGGCCTCGGCCACCTTGCGCATGATGGCTTCCACCAGCCGGACAGCCTGCGGGGTCGCGAGGTTCAGCACGATCTCGGCATCCCCCGCCACCTGGAATCGCACCGAAACGTCCGCCATGACGACTGCCCTTTCCTCGCGGCTCGCCAGCACATCGCAGGCGTGTTGCCACCGGTGACGTTACGGGGCCGGAACGACCGCCCCCACGGCGCCCGGGTGTGGCACCGGACAGCGTGACCGGCTGGCAGGTCGCTGCGACGAAGCGGGTAGGGTCACGGTGGTGACCTTTCCGTCAGCGACAGTGCGTGACTGTGTGGCCGTGCTTGAGCGTTTCTTCCCTCCGTCCTGGGCCGAGTCCTGGGACGCGGTGGGACTGGCGGTGGGTGATCTGGACGCGCCGGCCTCGGCGGTCCTGTTCGCGGTGGATCCGACCCCCGAGGTGGCGGCCGAGGCCGTCACGGCGGGAGCTCAGCTGCTCGTCACCCACCACCCGCTGTTCCTGCGGGGAGTRCACGGCGTCGCCGAGACCGGTCCGGGCGGGCGGGTCGTTGCCACCCTGATCCGGGCCGGCGTCGCCCTGTACACCGTGCACACGAACGCCGATGTCGCCGCGCCGGGCGTGAGTGACGCGCTTGCCGACGCGCTGGGGTTGCGTGACGTCGCCCCGCTGTCCGCCCCGGCCCCGCTGTCCGCCCCGGCGAACGTCGGGGCCGACGAGGGCGGTGCCGGGGCCGACGAGGGCGGTGCCGGGGCCGACGAGGGCGGTGCCGGGAGCAGCGCCGGTGATGAGGGTGGTGTCGGTGATGAGGGCGGTGTCGGCGGGGCGAGCGTGTGCTGGGGCCTCGGCCGGATCGGTGACCTGCCCGCGGCCGAGTCCCTGGAACGGTTCTGCGCCCGGGTCGTCCGAGCGCTGCCGGCGACGGCGGGCGGGGTCCGGGCGACGGGTACCGCGGACCGGCTCGTCCGGCGGATCGCGGTGTGCGGCGGCTCGGGGGGAGAACTGGTCGCCGCAGCCGAGGCCGCGGGAGCGGACGTCCTCGTCACCGCGGACGGCCGGCATCACCACGTCCTCGACGCCGTCGGTGCGCATGGGGTCGTGGTGGTCGATGTCGCCCACTGGGCGAGTGAATGGCCCTGGCTGAGCCAGGCCGCCACCCGCCTGCACACCGGTCTGCGTGCGAGGGGACGTACGGTGAGCACGTCGGTATCCGCTATCGTSACCGATCCCTGGCGGGTGCACGTTCCGTCCCGGTAGGCGGTGCCGGCGGCGCGGAGGCCCGGGTCACGCGGAGGCCCGGGTCACGGAGGGCGCCGCGTCGGGTCTGGTCAGGTCGGCCAGGTGTAGTCGTTCAGGCGTACCAGTGAGGAATCGATGAAGGCCGATCCAGCAGTTCAGCTCCGCCTGCTCGATCTGCAGGCGCTCGACACCGGTATCGACCGGTCGGTGGCCCGCCGACGCGGTCTGCCGGAGCACGCCGTCATCACCGAGCGCACCGCCGCGCTGACCTCGTTGGACGGTGAGGTCGTCGGGGTGCGGACCGAGCTGAGCGACGTCGCGCGTGCCCAGCGCAAGCTGGAGAACGAGATCGACCTCGTGCGGACCCGTTCGGCCCGTGACTCCCAGCGGCTTGATTCCGGCGCCGTCTCGACGCCGCGTGAGCTGGAGAACCTGCAGGCGGAGCTCGCCTCGCTGACCCGTCGTCAGGGCGTGCTCGAGGACGACGCGCTCGAGAAGATGGAGATCGTCGAGGGCCTGGAGAGCCGGCTCTCCGCGTTGTCCCAGCAGCGATCAGCCCTGCAGGCCGAGCTCGACGCGGCGGTGGCCGCGCGGGACAAGGCCTACGCCGAGCTCGATGCCGAGGTGGCGCGGCTGCGCCATGACCGCGACGCTCTCGTCCCGGAGCTGCCCGAGGCGCTGGTCACGCTGTACGAGCGGATCCGGGCGTCCTCCAGCGGAGTGGGCGCCGCGGCCCTGCTGCGCCGCCGCTGCCAGGGCTGCCATCTTGAGCTGTCGGGCGGCGACCTGCGCGCCGTGGCGGCGGCGCCGGGGGATGAGGTGGTGCGCTGTGAGGAGTGCCGGCGCATCCTGGTCCGTACCCCCGAATCGGGGCTGTAACACCGTCGGCGGGACCCCCGCCTCGGGGGTAGACGAGGGGAGCATGTAGATGGGCACCGTGCGCAGGCTGGTCATCGAGGCCGACGGCGGGTCGCGGGGTAACCCGGGCCCGGCGGGCTACGGGGCCGTGGTCCGCGACGCCGGCTCGGGGAAGCTGCTGGCCGAGCGCGCGGACTCGATCGGGCGCGCCACGAACAACGTCGCCGAGTACTCCGGGCTGATCGCCGGGCTGCGGGCCGCCGCTGAGATCGCCCCGGACGCCGAGCTGGAGGTCCGGATGGACTCCAAGCTCGTCGTCGAGCAGATGAGCGGCCGGTGGAAGGTCAAGCATCCGGCGATGCGGCCGCTGGTGGCCGAGGCGACGGAACTCGCCGCCCGGTTCCCCGCGGTCCGTTTCCAGTGGGTGCCCCGCGCGCGCAACGCCGACGCCGATCGGCTCGCGAACGAGGCGATGGACGCCGCCGCCGCCGGGCGGGCCTGGGAACCCGCGGTCCCGCAGTCCCCGGACCCGGTCCCGCACCACGCGCCGACGACGAACCGGCTCTCCGGCTGGATGGCGCCGCCCGCACCGCCGACGACGACCGTGCTGCTGCGTCACGGGCAGACCCCGCTCTCGGTGGAGAAGCGCTTCAGCGGGACGGTCGAGGCGGCCCTGACCGACGTCGGGCYCGGCCAGGCCGCGGCCGTAGCGAACCGGCTGCGCGACGAGCCGTTCGATCTCGTCGTCAGTTCGCCGCTGAAGCGGGCCCGGCAGACCGCCGAGGCCCTCGGCCGCGACTACGTCGTCGTCGACGATTTGCGGGAGACCGACTTCGGCGCCTGGGAGGGGCTGACCTTCGCCGAGGTGCGTGAGAAGTTCCCCGATGAGCTCAATGCCTGGCTCGCCGACCCGCACGTCCCGCCGCCCGGCGGGGAGAGCCTGATCGCCACCGTGGCCCGGGTAGCGCGGGTGCGTGACCGGCTGCTCGCCGAGCAGCCAGGCGGGCGGGTCCTCATCGTCTCACACGTCACGCCGATCAAGGGGTTGGCCCAGCTGGCGCTGGCGGCGGAACCGGCCGTGCTCTACCGCCTCCACCTGGATCTGGTGTCGATGACGACCATCGACTGGTACTCCGACGGCCCGGCGGTGCTACGCGGGTTCAACGACACCCATCACCTGGCGGGCCAGACGATCTACGGCGAATAGGGGCAGCTCAGGCGGGTTGATGCGGGGTCAGGGCCGAGGCTGCCGGCCCCGCGGCGCTACCGCGCCCGCAGGGCCGCCGCCGCGGCGCTGACCTGTTCCTCCGTCGGCGCCACATACGTGAAGTCCCGGCCGCGGAGATAGTCGAGAAACGCCGGCTCCGGCGGAAGATCGTGCTCCTCCAGATAATAGGCGATCGATGCGCTCCACACCCATTCCCCGTCTGTCAAGAACACGATGGGAACTTGCTTCCCGCGTGACTCGTCCAAACGGTCCACCGAGAGGCCCGCCGCGCGCAGGATGACTTCACCCTTGCAGAGATAGGCGAGAAATGCTGCCCGTTCGCGGCCGGCGGGAAGCTTCGGACGATCGGCGGCGAAGGGGGTGCCGTCCTGGGTGCCGTCGAACAGTTTCGCTATCTTAATGTTGCCGAACACCTCAGGCATTCTGTTTGCCCTCGCCTCTCGGATGAAAATTGATCCAGGAGCCGTCATGGGGAACGGTTTGCACCAGACGACCGTACTCATTTTCGGTCATTGATGTCGTCCACACGTTACCGCGGTCGTCGGCCCAGGCCAGCTCGGTCGGTGCCGTCACCGCGACCCCGAGTTCGTCCGCGACCTTCTGGGCCACGGGGTTGTCGCCCTGCCCGGTCTCGCAGGACAGCAGCCGCACCGGTCGGCCGCGCCAGTTCTCGTCGGCGCGGATGAGCGCGCCGAGCTGCCGGGCGTCGAGCGCGACCTTGCCGACCCGGAATCCCGACGGGTCGCCATGCAGGTCGGCTGTGTAGGTTCCCGGGACCGGCTCGGCGGCCATCGCGGTCCTCCGCATGTCCGTGTCGGACTTCTCGAAGAAGGCGCGTCCATCTCGAGTCGGGAGGCTTTCCCGCCAGATCCTCGTGAGCCGCCACCCCAGCTTCTCCGGTCCGGCCGGCCGATCCTGCTTCCTGGCCGCGTCCATCTCACCGCCGGGCCCGCGGTCGAGCAGCGCGAGCTTGCGTTCCACCGGCGAAGGATCGGCGGACCGCGTGTCCTCTACCGACCGACGGTCGGCCGGCCACGGGGCACGATCATCCGAGGTGTTCCGGCGGTCGAGCGCGTCCAGCTTGGCGTCGATCCTGGAACGTTCCGTCTCCGGCCGCGCCGAGCCTTCAGGGGCCGAGCCTGCGGATGCCAAGCCATCGGATTCGGTGCCGTCGGCGGAAACGGGGGAGCCTGCCTCCGGTGATGTGAGCCGGTCGAGCAGCCGCGCCTTCACCTCGGCCTGGCTCGGCCCAGCCCCCGGTCTCCAGGGAGCGGCCGGCGCATCGACGCTCGCATCCGGCCGTTCGAYCGACATTGCCACCTACCGTAGCAGTGTCACCACATCATGGCTAGAAACGACCAGTCAGGTGAGGACGGCGACCCAGCGTTTCGATCCCTCCAGAGATGATCAGCGCCGAGTGTCGGAGGAGGGTTGGTGGTCGGCTCTCTCCAGCCTGGCGATCTGGGGCTGCACCAGGCCGACGACAGCCGCCAGCTGACGCTGACTTAGACCGTGCTCGGTGYGGTATCGCACCACCTTGTTCGCAACGTCGCGGGCGAAAGCCCTGCGGTCCGGTGCGTCACGGAACTCGGCATCCGCGCGGTTGTCCTCAATGACCTGGTCGAGAGGCTTGRGAGCTGCGAGCTTCATGCGTCACCCTCCACGTCGTCGAGACGTTCTTCGGCCGACCTGACGGCTTTTCGGATCGGTGTCGGCCTCGACACCGATGACCAGGTTCGGCCCGATCCGTCGATAGAACGCGCGCCATGGACAGCGGCCCTGTCGTGGACGTAGGCAGGTGATGGGCGATCTTGATATCACTGTGTCGAGTCGCTCGGGTCAGAGGTGCCGGTACACCTCACGTCGATGGGCGACGTGAACGATCGTGACGAGAACGCGGGTGTGGTCGACTTGGTAGATCACCCGATATTCACCAACTCTGATCCGCAGTATCCCGGTGGGTTGGCCGGTGAGGGCCCGGGCCCCGGAGGGGCGGGGTTCCGCCGCGAGTCGTGTCACCGCGATCAGGATCCGTCGAGCGGCGGAGGCGTCGAGCTTGCGCAGCTCTCGCAGCGCCGCAGTCGCCCACTCGACGGTGTGCGCCACGTCAGTTCAGGCCGAACTCGGYGAGGACGTCGGCATGGGGTACGCGAGGCTCCTCGGCGGCCAGCGCCTCTCGGGCGACGGCGAGATCCGCTTCGTCCTCTGCCGCTTCCAGCTCACGGAGATCTTCTATGGAGATTACTGCCGCGACCGCGCGACCGTGACGGGTCAGGACGATCCGCTCCCGGGCGTGCTCCGCCTTGGAGACGATCTCGCCGAGGTGGTCGCGTGCCTCGCTGATCGGCATCTCACTCATCCCCAGATTGTACAAACCGGGGAGCGGTCGGGCCGCTGAGGCGGACGAGGTGGCCTATAAGCCGGGTCCTGTACCGGCTCGCCTCACGGCTCGCCGGCGGCGACCATCTCTCTCGGGCTGCCGTTGCCGGCAGCCTCCAGCGGTCCACCCGCAGGCTCGGGCGGGCAGCCCTCGAACGCCTGCGCGGTCCGCGACCTGTGACGGCCACGGGCCTTCTGACCTTGCTCCGGGCGGGGTTTACCGAGCCGCCCAGGTCACCCTGGGCGCTGGTGCGCTCTTACCGCACCGTTTCACCCTTACCGGCGCCGGGACCGGCACCGGCGGTCTGTTTTCTGTGGCACTGTCCCGCGGGTCACCCCGGGTGGGTGTTACCCACCGCCCTGCCCTGTGGAGCCCGGACTTTCCTCGGCGACGCCGGACCGGCCGGCGCCGACGCGGCCGCCCGGCCAACTCGTCCGCTTCCTTCAGTATAGAGTGCTTCCCGGTCCACGCTTCCTGGGCGTAGGGCTGATCGGGCTGTCGGTGCGCGGAGCCGGCCGATCGGGCGGGATGGCGGCGGGTCGAGGAACAGGAAGATCATGACGGGACCGAAGCAGCCGGGCCAAGGGTTCGGCGACGCGGGGCGTGTGGCCTCTCCGTCCGCCGTTCCGTCCGCGCCCGCGGCGCCTGCGCCGGCCGGGCAGACCCCCGCGGCCTCGCCTCCTGGAACGCCCGCCGGCCAGGTTCCGGTTGGTTCGGTTGGTCGAGCCGGTCCGGGCGGTCCGGGTGGTTCAGGCGAGGTGGCGCCCGTGCCGCACCAGCCGGTCCACCCGGGCGCACCGGATTCTCCCGGCGTCCCGGGTGCGCCCACTGGCGGCGCCCGGCCCCCGCGTCGCGGGGTTGCCTACACCACCTATGCGATCACCGTGCTGGTGCTGCTCATCGCGATCGCTGTCGTGGTCTTCGTCGTGCAGAACGACGCGCGCGTGAGCATCTGGCTGTTCGGTTCGACCAAGCAGATGTCGGTCGCGGGTGCACTGGCCGCCTCGGCCGCCGCCGGTCTCGTCGTTGGCCTACTCATCGGTGTCATTCCTCAGATCAGGCTGCGCCGCGAGTTGCGCCACCTGCGTCGCGCGGCCAGCCGCCGGTAGCTGAGCGGAGTCCTTGGCCGCGGGTCGGCCGGTAGCCGGTTGGTGTAGCCGGTTGGTGGAAGGGACGTCGGCAAGATGCCAGGCGGATCCCACCGCGTCGGTACAGTCCGGGTCGTGACGCCGTTGCGAACAGATCTGCCACCGGGAGCACAACTCCCGCCACGTCCAGCGAACRCACCGGCGCCTGGCACCGTGCTGCCGTCCCACTACGTGCGGTGCTTCGCCTGCGGTGACCAGTCCGCCCACGGACTGCACCTACGGGTCGACGCCGATGCCGGGCTCGCGCTGTGCGCGACGTTCGAGGTGACCGAGCATCATCAGGGAGCGCCGGGCCTCGCCCACGGGGGCCTGCTCAGCTGCGCCCTCGACGAGGCGTTGGGTGCGCTCGGGCATCTGACCCGGACCAGCCTGGTGACCGGCCGGCTGGAGACGGACTTCCTGCGGCCGGTACCCGTGGGCACTGTCCTGCACCTGAGCGCGCGGGTCGAGGGCGTGCTCGGCCGGCGGGTCTACGCCAGTGGCGAGGGACGGTTGAACAGCCCTACCGGACGGGTCGCGGTCCGGGCCCGAGGGCTGTTCGTCGAAGTACCCATGGAGCACTTCGTCACCCATGCCCGGGCCGAGGACATCCAGGCGATMGAGCAGGATCCGGACCTGATCCGGCTACGCGAACATCAAACTATTTTCTGATCTTCGAATCTCCTGATCTCCGAATCTCGGAATCCGCTCACGGGCAGGACTCGTTTGCTCGCTGTGATTCGACCGCGCRGACCGTCACATCTCCGTCACAGATCCGTCACAGATTTAGCTGGCACGGTGGACGTGGCAACCGGGATCGAGTCGTTGGGTCGGCTCCCCGGAACTGATTGGAACCGGCAGGCCAGGCCGATCGGTCGGGATCGACCGCTTGTGCCTCGGCCGGGAGCTCCGGGCCTGTCGGGATGCTCCATCGACCGTTGCCTCGGCCACTGCGTCGGAACGTTCGGAGCTGCGGTCGGCCCCGGCGGCCAATCCTCGCCGGCTGTCGGTCGGCTCGCGGCGGAAAGCTCGACGGAAGGGAGGGCGCGGTGCCGGCGATGTCGCTGCGCTCTGGCGATCCGGAGCGGATCGCCCGGTTCACGCTCACCGCGCGGCTCGGCTCCGGCGGTATGGGAGTCGTCTACCTCGGCATCGACGACGAGACCGGAGGGCCGGTCGCCCTCAAGGTGATCCGGTCGGACTTCACGGCCGATCCCGAGTTCCGCAGCCGGTTCCGTCGCGAKGTCGCGGCCGCCCGGGCGGTCGACGGTGCCTGCACCGCGAGGCTGGTCGATGCCGATCCCGACGCCGAGGATCCGTGGATGGCAACCGAGCACATCCACGGCCAGAGCCTCGCCGAGGCGATCGCCGACCGGGGCGCGCTGGCCATGCCGGTCGTCATGGCGCTGGCGACCGGGCTCGCCGAGGCCCTGAAGTCCATCCACGACGCCGGCATCGTCCATCGGGACCTGAAACCGGGCAACGTGATCCTCAGCGAGGACGGCCCGAAAGTGATCGACTTCGGCATCGCGGCGGCGGTCGACGCGACGGYCGCTACCAGGACGGGGGTGTTGCTGGGCAGCCCGGGTTACATGGCCCCGGAGCAGGTCACTGGACGCGGCGAGATCGGCCCGCCGGCGGACGTCTTCGCCTGGGGCCTGACGGTACTGTTTGCCGCGTCGGGGCGACCCCCCTTCGGCACCGGCCGGCCCGACGCACTGCTGTACCGGGTGGTCCACGACGAGGCCGACACCGGGGATGTTCCGCCGGCCCTGCGCCCAGCGGTCCGCGCGGCGCTGCTCAAGGAGCCCATGGCCCGGCCGAGCGCCCACGCGTTGCTGCGCGTGCTGATCGGGTCTACTGGCGACCCGGGGCGCGAGACACGCCGGATACTGCGGGACGCCTGGCTCGCTCCACCGGTGGCGACCCGTGTGAGGAGCCTTCTGCCGGCCGTGGAGGAGGATACCCACGACGCCAAGACGCAGATCCGCCTCGATGCGCCGGAGAGCGCCGGCGCGGGGACAAACGGCGCGGGGACAGCGGACCGGGCGCCACTCGGGACCGGTGGTCCGGCGGGCGAGTCCGGGCAGGTTGGCGAGTCCGGGCAGGTTGGCGAGTCCGGGCAGGTTGGCGAGTCCGGGCAGGTTGGCGAGCTTGGGCGGGTCCGCGGGTCCGCGCCCGGCGAGGATGACGGTCCGGCCGGTGGCCGGCCGACTGGAGATGATCATGATGTGGCCGCTTCCGCCGAGGTAGCTTCCGCCGGGGCGAAGCGGCCCCTGTCCGGCCGGCGGGCCCGCGCCCGACGCCACCCGCGCCGGACCGCGGGTCTGGCCGCCCTGGCCGCGACACTCGCGGGCCTGGCCGCCCTGAGCGCATCCGAGGCCGCCAGCGACCTCGGTCCGCGGGCCCCCGGGACGGCCGCCAGCTCCCGGGCGACGGGCGGGGAACTGGAGCCCGGCCCGCACGACGTGCCACCCACCCCGTCGTCGCGTGACGACGTCCCGGCCCGATCGGGACGTACTCCTGGGCCACTGGGGCTCCCCTCACCCTCTGTCATCGTTCCTCCCGCCGGTTTGTCGTCGGGGCGGCCGATCCCCGGGTTCCGGGGCACGGTCGGCCAGCTCACACAGGCCAAGGCGTTCACCGACTTCGTCGCCGCCCACGACACCCAGATCATCTTCCTCGACATCTCCACCCTCGCTGAGGGTAACGAAGGGGCCTTCTACCCCGGACCGGACTTTGGGGGGGACAACCGGCCCAACTTCACCCTCTTCGACGCGTGCGGGGCGCTCGGGCCGGGGGAGCCGCCCGGCTTCGAGCCGGGGAAGGAGTGCTTCGGGAGCACGTACCGCCTTGCCGAGATGGCGCACAGCGGTGCTTCCTTCGGCTACGTGCAGGGTTCCTACCGGCTGCGTGGTTATTTCTGGGTCGACCTGGTACCCSGAATGCACCAGGGATTCGCGAACATCAATCTGCGGGCCGTCGACGTCCGGGATCTTCCGCGTTGACGGACGGGCGGCGTTCCGCCGGATTGGGCCTATTTTCCAGGAAAAAACCAAATAAGGAAGGTTTGTGCATCCGGTGCAGGTCGGGTGCCCGCGGTGTTTGTGCAGCCGGGTTCATGGAGACGAAGAGGAGGCAGACTCAGGCTCTGGAGGGTGTTCGGTGTTCCAAATTCTCTGGATCGTTCTGGCCGGTCTGGTGATCGGTCTTCTGGCCCGTCTGATCGTCCGGGGTCGGCAGAACATCCCACTCTGGCTGACGGTCGGGTTCGGTATCATCGGCGCGCTGGTGGGTAACGTAATCGCGAGCGCGCTCGGCGTGCGCCACACCGGCGGCTTCGACTGGATCCGGCACATCCTGCAGGTTGGTGTCGCGGTCGCGCTAGTCGCGATCGTCTCCCCGATGTGGGCGGCGCGTCGCGGGCAGAGCAGCGGCACCCGGCGCACCGCGGRCCGACTCTAGCCTGGTGCGCACACCCGGGGTCCGGTGCGCACACCAGGCGGTGATGCGGGGAAGCGGCCGGTCAGCGGCCGCTGACCGGCTCGGTCGTGCCCGCGCCGGTTGCGCCCGCTCGGTGGCCGCTCAGTGGCCGCTCAGTGGCCGCGGCTCACCCAGTCGTCGTAGTCGATACCCTCCTCGCCGATGGTCGTGTCGTCGCCGTGACCGGTGTGCACGACGGTGTGCGCGGGCAGGGTGAGCAGTCTGGTACGGATCGAGGCCAGGATGGTCGGGAAATCGGAGTAGGATCGCCCGGTCGCCCCGGGACCCCCGCGGAAGAGCGTGTCGCCGCTGAACAGGACCGGGTCGCCGTTGATCTCCCCGAACAGGCAGATCMCGCCGGGAGAGTGGCCCGGGGTGTGCAGGACGCGCAGCGCTCCACCTTCGGGCAGGCTGATGAGCTGTCCGTCCGCGAGCGCGTGGTCGGGCGCCCGGTGCGGATAGATCGCCTTCCACAGCACCACGTCGGCGGGGTGCAGCGCGATGGGCGCCCGGACCAGGTCCGCGAGCTCCGTCGCCGCATTGATGTGGTCGTTGTGACCGTGTGTAGCAATGATCGATGTGACCACGCGGGTGCCGATGGCCGCCGCGATCACCGACGGGTCGTGCGCGGCGTCGATGACCAGTACCTCGTCGTCGTTTCCCACGAGCCAGACGTTGTTGTCGACCGTGAACGACTGACCGTCGAGCGTGAAGTCGCCGCGTGTGATCACCCGATCCACCCGAAGCCCKGTATTGACGATCATTGCGTCCCCTCCTCGACCCGATCGGTCTGCCCGCTGCCCGCTGCGCGTGTCGCGGGTGCCGTCGGACGGCGGTGCACCCGGTGGGGTCGACCGTATCCGGCGGTTCCCGGCTCCGGGTGGACCCGCCGCCAACGAAGCTCGCCAGTGAGCAAAGGCTTGGTGAACGATGGTTCAGTAGATGGCGGCCCGGTGAACGACGACTCAGAGGATGACGACGCTGCGCAACACGTCGCCGCGCTGCATCCGGGTGAACGCCTCCTCGACGTCGCCGATCCCGATGGTCTCGGTGACGAAGGCGTCGAGGTCGAGTCGGCCCCGGCGATAGAGGTCGATGAGGATCGGGAAGTCGCGGCTCGGCAGGCTGTCGCCGTACCAGGACGACGACAGGTGACCGCCGCGGCCGAAGACCTCGGCGAGCGGCAGCTCCACGGTCATCGTCGGGTCGGGTACACCCACCAGGACCAGCCGCCCCGCCAGGTCGCGGGCGTCGAAGGCCTGGCGGTAGGTCTCCGGGCGGCCCACCGCATCGATGACCACATCGGCGCCGAAGCCGTCGGTGAGCGCCCGGATGGCCGCCACCGGATCGTCTGCCGTGGCATTCACGACATCGGTGGCACCGAAGCGTCGGGCCCAGGTGAGCTTCCGGTCGTCGACATCGACCGCGATGATCTTCCGCGCTCCCGCGATCGAGGCGCCGGCGATCGCCGCGCCGCCGACCCCGCCGCAGCCGATCACCGCCACCGTCTCACCCCGGGTGACCCTGCCGGTGTTCACGGCGGCACCGAAACCGGCCATCACCCCGCAGCCGATCAGCCCGGCCGCCTCTGGCCGGGCCGCGGGGTCCACCGGCACGCACTGGCCCGCGGCGACCAGGGTCAGCGGCGTGAACGCGCCGATGCCCAGCGCCGGCGCCAGCGGCGTCCCGTCCGCCAGGGTCATCGGATTTCGCGCGTTGCGGGAGTCGAAGCAGTACCAGGCCATGCCGCGCCGACAGGCCCGGCAGGTTCCGCAGGGGGCCCGCCAGGCCAGCACCACGTAGTCACCCGGGGCCAGACCCACCACGCCCTCGCCCACCGATTCGACGGTGCCGGCCGCCTCGTGCCCCAACAGGAACGGATAGTCGTCGTTGATCGCGCCCTCGCGGTAGTGCAGGTCGGTATGGCATACGCCGCAGGCGCGCACCCGTACCCGTGCCTCGCCTGGACCCGGATCTGGAACAACGATCTGCTCCAGCGAGACCGCGGCGCCCTTCTCCCGGGCCACCACCGCTTCCACCGTCTGCGCGCCCATCCCGGATCCCTTCTCCTCGAGTCTCCTCGAGCACTGATCGGAGAGATGAATCCCTCGTCGAACCGGAGCGGTCACCCCCCGGTGTCTGATTTCCTACCTCCGTTGGTGGGGTCCGTCCAACACAGGTGGGGTCCGTCCAACGTGGTCACGCCGCTCATGGCGCGACACGCCGCTTTACGGCCACCCGGCGCCACCGAGAACGGGTCGGTGTCGGTACGCTCCTACCGGTCCGTTTCTGCTCTTTGTAGAAGGAGCAATCCCTCAGTGGTCCGTTTCACCGACACGTCGTCCGTCGCCTCACCGACCCGCCGCTTCTATGGGGAGGTGACGGTCGGTGATCCCCGCCTGTCCGAGGACGGGCGGCTCGAGGCCGGCGGTGAGAGTGTCGATGCGGGGGTGGGCGAGCCCGGACCCACCGGACGGCCGCTGCCGTCGTTTCCCGTCCCGCCCCCGCTGACGTCGCACGGTCCCGCCTGGATCGTCGCGATGTGCAACCAGAAGGGCGGGGTCGGCAAGACCACCAGTACGATCAACCTGGGTGCCGCTCTCGCGGAGTACGGCCGGCGGGTACTCCTCGTCGACTTCGATCCTCAGGGTGCGCTGTCGGTCGGGCTCGGCGTCAACCCGATGCAGTTCGACCTGACAGTGCACGACCTCCTGCTGGGCGGGGACGCCGACGTCCGCGAGGTGATCGTCGAGACCCAGGTCGATGGGCTCGACCTGCTGCCGAGCAACATCGACCTGTCCGCCGCGGAGGTGCTGCTGGTCACCGAGGTCGGCCGCGAGCACAGCCTCGCCCGCGCGCTGGCGCCGATCCTCGACGAGTACGACGTCATCCTCGTCGACTGCCAGCCCTCGCTCGGCCTACTGACCGTGAACGCGCTGACGGCGGCGGACGCCGTCATCGTCCCGCTGGAATGCGAGTACTTCGCGCTGCGGGGAGTGGCGCTGCTGTTGCAGACCATTGACAAGGTGCGCGAGCGGCTCAACTCGCGCCTGGAGCTCGCCGGCATTCTGGCCACCATGTACGACGCCCGCACCCTGCACGCCCGGGAGGTGCTGGCCCGGGTCGTCGAACGGTTCCCGGACGAGGTGTTCCACACTGTGATCAACAGGACGGTTCGGTTCCCGGAGACCACGGTGGCCGGCGAGCCGATCACCACCTACGCCCCGACGTCGGTGGGGGCTGCCGGCTACCGGCGACTCGCCCGGGAACTGATGGTCCGGCACGACACGCCGCCAGCCGTCGGCTGAACCGGGACAACGAGGCGATCGGGGCGAAAAGGTAGCGACGTGCTGTTCCACCTTGCCGAACCCGCGGCGCTTCTCGGGATCCTCCTCGCCTTCCTCATCGGGATCTTCGCCCACGACGCCGCCCAGGTGCTCGTGGCCCGGCTGGTCCGTGACCCGACCCCGATGCGCTCGGGGCGGATGATGACGGGCCTGAAGGACCGGCTCAGCCCGTTCAGCGCAGTCGCCGTCTTCGTCGTCGGCTACGGCTGGGCCGAGTCGGTGCCCATGAACGACGTGTGGCGGCGCCGCCGGTTCCACGTGGCCGCTGCCGTCCTGGCCGGGCCGCTGACGTATCTCCTGCTCGCCCTGGCCTCCCTGGCGGTGTTCCAGCCGCTCGGCGAGCCGGGGCTGGTGCGACTCGGTGACCGCGTCACCGAGGTGACGGTGCCGAACAGCTTCGGTGCCGAGCTCGCGTTGTGGATGGCCGTCACGTTCGGGTCGATGTTCATCATCAGCCTCGTCCCGGTCCCCCCGACAGACGCCGGGCGGTTGCTGTTCCTGCTCGGTCCGACCACGGCTGGCTGGCGCAACGCCCGGTACCAGTTGGCCGAGCGCAACATCGGGTTGGGCATCCTGCTGGCGTTGTTGCTGCTGCCGGTGCTGTTCGTCGGATTCCCCTCGGTCGTCGGCCAGCTCATCGGCCCGTTGCTGCGGGGACTCGCCTCGCTGATAGGCCTCAACCTGGGGTGATGATGATCACGTCGACGCCGCCGGGGCGTAGCGTGGCGCCATGACCCGGTCTCGCGCCGCCCCGGCTGACCAGGCCGCTCCGGCTGACCAGACCGACGGGAAGGCCGCCCCGCGCACCGGCGTGCCGACGGGTCGTGGTGGGCGCACGGAGACCTTCGTCGTCGAACTCGACAACTTCACCGGCCCCTTCGATCTGCTGCTCTCGCTCATCGCCAAGCATCGCCTCGACGTGACCGAGGTCGCGCTCTCCCRAGTCACCGACGAGTTCGTCGCGCACATCCGGCGGCTGGGGGACCGGTTCGACCTCGGCCAGGCCACCGAGTTCCTGGTGATCGCGGCGACCCTGCTCGACCTGAAGGCGGCCCGGCTGCTGCCGGGCGCCCTGTCCGAGGACGAGTCGGCGGACCTGGCCCTGCTGGAGGCCCGCGACCTGCTTTTCGCCCGGCTGCTGCAGTACAAGGCGTACAAGGAGGCTGCGGCGCTCTTCGCCGGCCTCATGGCCCTGGAGGCGCGCCACACCCCCCGGGCGGTACCCCTGGAGCCCCGTTACGCCGCCGCGCTGCCGGAGGTCCAGATCGGCATCGGCCCGACGGAGCTCGCGGCGCTCGCGGCCCGGCTGCGTGAGCCGCCGCTGCCGCCGCTGGTTGCGACCGATCACGTGCACCTGCCCCGGATCAGCGTGCGGGAGCACATGCTCGCCGTCATCGCGATGCTGCGCGAGGTGGGCACCGCGACCTTCGGGATGCTGTGCGTCGGCTGTCGGCAGACCATCGAGGTGGTGGCCCGGTTCCTGGCGCTGCTGGAGCTCTTCCGCGAGGGCCGGATCTCCTTCGACCAGCAGGTCCCGCTCGGCGAGCTGACGGTGCGCTGGATCGCCCTGGATCCGGCGGTCGAGGCGGACGCCCCGCCGATCGGCCACGGGCTGTTCGGATCTGATCGGTACGGTGGGGACGCGCAGGAGGAGTCGCGGGAGGTGGCGTCGTGACCAGGGAGGCCGGGGCTGCCGGGGAGGCCCGGCCGCCGCTGGGCGCGTTGCTCGAGGCGGTCCTCATGGTCGCGGAGAAGCCGGTCGGCGTCGCGGAGCTCGCGACCGGCCTCGGCGCCCCGGCGCTGGAGGTCGAGCGGCTGCTCGCGCAGCTCGCCGAGCAGTATGTCCGCGACGGCCGTGGCTTCCGACTGCGGCACACCGGTGGCGGCTGGCGCTTCTACACCGCGGACGAGTGCGCCCCCTGGGTCGAGCGCTTCGTGCTCGCCGGCCAGTCGGCCCGGCTGTCGCAGGCCGCGCTGGAGACCCTGGCCGTCGTCGCCTACCAGCAGCCGGTGAGCCGGGGGCGGATCTCGGCGGTGCGGGGTGTCTCCGCCGACGGCGTCATCCGCACCCTCACCGCCCGCGGCCTGGTCGAGGAGGTGGGGCACGATCCGGAGACCGGCGCGATCCTCTACGGCACCACCGACTACTTTCTCGAACGGATGGGGCTGCGCGGGCTCGACGAACTGCCGCCGCTTGCCCCCCTGCTGCCCGGTATCGATGAGATTGATGACATTGTTACGTCATGAGTACCAGGTTCCCGTCATGAGTATCGGGCTGCTGTCATGAGTACCAGGTTCCCGTCATGAGTAGCGGTGACCGCCCGGACGGGCCCCAGGACCAGGGCATCCGGCTGCAGAAGGTGCTGGCCGCCGCCGGGGTGGGCTCCCGCCGGCACGGCGAGGAGTTGATCGCTGCCGGTCGGGTCCGGGTGGATGGCACCGTGGTGCGCGAGCAGGGCCGCCGGGTCGATCCCGAAACCGCCCTCATCGAGGTCGACGGTGAGCGGATCGTCACCCGGACGGGCCTGGTCCACTTGGCGTTGAACAAGCCGCGCGGGGTGCTCTCGGCGATGYCGGACGACCGGGGTCGGCCGACGATCGCGGATCTGCTCACGGAGTTCGGCGGCGGGCTGTTCCACGTCGGCCGGCTCGACGCCGACAGCGAGGGGCTGCTGCTCGTCACCAACGACGGAGAGCTCGCGCACCGGCTCACCCATCCCTCGTTCGCCGTCCCCAAGACCTACCTCGTCGAGGTGTCCGGTCCGCTGCGCCGTGACGTCCTGCGCCAGCTGCGCGCGGAGGTCGAACTCGACGACGGCCCGGTGCGCGCGGACTCGGCGCGCATCGTCGACAACGCGAACGGACGGGTGATGGTCGAGGTCGTCGTGCACGAAGGGCGCAAGCACGTCGTCCGCCGGATGATGGACGCCGTCGGCCACCCGGTGCATCGACTGGTGCGCACCCGGTTCGGGGCGGTGTCGCTGGGAACCCTGCGCGCCGGGCGGGCCCGTCACCTCACCCGTCACGAGATCGGCGCCCTGTATCACGGCGTCGGTCTCTAGGCCCGAGGCTTTAGGATCAAGGCCATGGTCGGGTTGGAATGGGATGCCGCACGCCTTCCGCGCCTGCGCCGGGTCGGGGTCGTCGGCACGGGCCTGATCGGGACCAGCATCGGTCTCGCGCTGTCGGCAAGGGGCGTCGAGGTCCTGCTCCGCGACGTGGACGAGGCACAGGTCGCGCTTGCCGAGAAGATGGGGGCCGGGCGGCCGTGGGCGGGGGAGCGGGTCGATCATGCGGTCGTCGCCACCCCACTGCCGAGTGTCGCGGTCCAGGTACGCGCCCTGGCCCGCTCCGGCCTCGCGGACACGATCAGCGACGCCGGCAGCGTCAAGGTCCGACCGTTGGTCGAGGGAGTCCAGCTCGGCTGCGACCTCACGACGTGGTGCCCGGCCCACCCCATCGCCGGCCGGGAACGGCACGGGGCCGTCTCCGCCCGGGCGGACCTGTTCGCCGAGCGGGTCTGGGCGGTCTGTCCCGTCCCGCACACCGGGTCGGCCGCGGTGCACGCCACGGTGGCGCTGGCGTTCGCCTGCGGGGCCACGCCGGTGCGGACCACCCCGCAGCGTCACGACRCGGCGATGGCGTCGGTCTCCCACGTGCCCCAGATCGTCGCGAGCGCGCTCGCGGGGGCGCTCGTCGGGCTGCCGGAACGGGACGTGCCCTTCGTCGGGCAGGGGTTCCGCGACACCACCCGGCTCGCCGACAGCGACGCCGAGCTGTGGTCGGGGATCATCGAGGGTAACCGCGGCCCGATCGCCGAGCGGGTGCGTTCCCTCGGCGCCCAGCTCACCGCGCTCGCCGACGTCCTCGACACCGGTTCCGGTGACGAGGTCACCGCCGCGGTCTCCCGGCTCATGCGGGGCGGCCAGGCCGGCCGTGCGCTGCTTCCGCGCAAGCCCGGCGCCCCGGCGCAGTCCTGGGGCTGGGTGGGGGTCGTGCTCGACGACCGACCCGGCCAGCTCGCCGCGCTCGTCGGCTTCATCAGCCAGTGGCAGATCAACATTGAGGATGTCGGGCCCTTCGAGCACAGCCTTGACGCACCCGCCGGCATCGTCGAGCTCGCGGTGGATCCGACGGCYGCGGACGAGCTCGTCGRCCGGTTGACGCTCAACGGCTGGACGGCATACCGGCGATCCTGATGCCGTACCGAGTAGCCTGATCCGGGTTGCACATGTCGGCATCCGCGGGGGCGCGATCCGACGACTCTTTATGTGACCGGGACGGAGGAATCGGGTGAAGCCCGACCACGGGTCTGCGCTGTCGGCGGGAAGCACGGTCACCGACAGCCGGGAGGGAACGTCTGCGCCGCTCGGGTCCGAGGGAGATGGTCCCGCGGTCCACGAAGGCGGGGCCGAGGGTCTGATCGTGGCGGTCGACGGTCCCGGAGGGTCGGGGAAGAGCACCGTGGCCCGCGAGATCGCCCGCCGCCTCGGCCTGCGGTACCTCGACACTGGGGCGATGTACCGCGCGGTCACCCAGCTCGCGCTGGAACAGCGGATTGACATCGAGGACTCGGCGGCGGTCGCGGAGCTGGCCGAGCGGGCGGTGATCTCGGTCGGTACGGACCCGGACGAGCCCTCGATCGCCATCGACGGTGTCGGGGTGGACGCCCAGATCCGCACCCGCGCGGTGACCAACGCGGTCAGTGYGATCGCGGCGGTGCCGGCGGTGCGGGCGTTGCTCGTCACCCAACAGCGTCAGGTGATCGCCGCCGCGTTGCCGGCCGGCGGCATCGTCGTGGAGGGTCGCGACATCGGCTCGGTCGTGGCGCCGGGCGCCCAGATCAAAGTCTTCCTCACCGCCTCGACCGAGGTCCGTGCGCTGCGTCGCTCCCGCCAGCTCGGGGAGAAGGGCGTCGACGACGTCGCCCGGACCCTCGCCGAACTCGACCGGCGCGACGCGCTCGACAGCAACCGGGCGGCGGACCCGCTGGCCATCCCGCCCGACGCGGTGGTTCTGGACTCGACGGCCCTGTCGGTGTCCGAAGTCGTCGACGAGGTGCTTCGGCGTTGCGAGCAGCTGCCGAACCGGACGAGATGACCACGTCGAACCCCCGCGTTGAGGCGCCCCGCGTTGAGGCCRCTCGGCCGGACGACGGTGCCGGCGAACGTGCCGCGGAGGCGGCCCGGCGGGCCGCCCGGGTGGCGCGTGGACCGGTCCACCGGGGTGCCGCGTCACCGATCTACAACGACCTCCCGCACCGCGTCCTCAAGCCCGGGGTCCGCTGGTTCCTCAACCGGGTGGTCATGCAGATCAGCCTGGAGGGGCTTGAGAACGTCCCCTTCGACGAGCCGTTGATCTTCGCTGGGAACCACAGCAGTTGGCTGGATGGCCCGTTGGTGGTGATCGAGTCCCCACGGACCGTGYGCTGCCTGAGCAAGGTCGAGATGTACCGGGGGGTGCTCGGCCGGGCGCTGCTGTTCAGCGGTCAGATTCCGATCGATCGTGATCGGGCCGACCGGGAGGCCCTGCACACCGCGCTGGACGAGCTCTCCCGTGGCGGGGCGATCGGGCTGTTCCCCGAGGGCACCCGGGGCAGCGGGGAGATGGCGGCGGTCCAGCACGGCATCGCCTACCTCGCGGTGCACGGCCGCTGCCGCGTCCTACCGGTGGCCTGCATCAACACCGGTGCCGCCCTGCCCCGGGGGGCGCGCTGGCCGCGCCGGTCGGTGCCGATCCGGGTGGTCTTCGGTGCGCCGTTCGCGGTGGAGGTCCCGGCGAACCCACGCTCGCGCAAGGCGCTGGCCGCCGTCGCGGAGGACATCCGGGTGCGCCTGCTCGACCATCTGGCGACCGTCCGGGCCGGAAAGGCCTGCGGCGAGGCGGGCGGGACCGGCGGAGCTGACCGGGCCGGCGCCGGGTAATCTGAGCAAGATCGCTGCTCGCTCCGGACGGGCGGGTGAGAGCCCCCGGCGATCCGACCACGCTCGCGTGTCCGGCGCCGAGCCCGGGAATCACAGGCGATCCCCGTCCCACGATGACAGTTGGCAGTGACAGTGATGAGCGGACAAGACCTATCAACGGACCTCGGCGCGGCCGGGTTCGACCGGTTTGCCGACGGTGGCCTCGGCGATGACGTCGGCGGCCCCGATGGGTTCGCGGGCGAGCTCGACGGCGAGTTCGCGGGCCCCGGGATCGGTCAACCGGTGGTGGCCGTCGTGGGGCGACCCAACGTGGGCAAGTCGACGTTGGTCAACCGCATCCTCGGCCGGCGGGCCGCGGTCGTCGAGGACGTCCCCGGGGTGACCCGTGACCGCGTCGCCTACGACGCGGTCTGGAGCGGGCGGCGGTTCACCCTCGTCGACACCGGCGGCTGGGAACCCGACGCGACGGGGCTGGCCGCCCAGGTCTCCGAGCAGGCCCGCGCGGCGCTCGACACCGCCGATGCGGTGCTGTTCATCGTGGACGTCGTCACCGGTGCCACCGACGCCGACGAGGCGGTCGCCCGGGTGCTGCACCGCTGCGGGCTGCCGGTGATCCTGGTGGCGAACAAGGTCGACGACGTACGATTCGAGGCTGATGCGGCGGCGCTGTGGAGCCTCGGGCTCGGCGAGCCGCACCCGGTCTCGGCCCTGCACGGCCGGGGCAGTGGAGACCTGCTCGACGCCGTGCTCGCCGCGTTGCCCGAGGCGCCGCGCGAGATCCTCACMGAGTCCGACGGCCCACGGCGGGTCGCCCTGATCGGCCGGCCCAACGTCGGCAAGTCGAGTCTGCTGAACAAGCTCGCCGGCAGCCGGCGGTCGTTGGTGCACGACGTCGCCGGCACCACCCGGGACCCGGTCGACGAGCTGGTGACGGTCGGCGGCGAGGAGTGGATGTTCATCGACACCGCCGGGCTGCGCCGTCGCGTCCGGGAGGCCTCCGGCGCCGAGTACTACTCGTCGCTGCGCACCGCCTCGGCCCTGGAAGCCGCCGAGGTCGCCATCGTCCTGCTCGCCGCGGACGAGCCGGTGACCGAGCAGGACCAGCGGGTCATCTCGATGGTCGTCGACGCGGGACGGGCCCTCGTCCTCGCCTTCAACAAGTGGGACCTGGTGGACACCGACCGCCGGCTCACCCTGGAACGGGAGATCGTCCGTGACCTCGGCCGGGTCGCGTGGGCGCCGCGGGTGAACGTCTCGGCCCGTACCGGGCGTGCGACCGACCGGCTCGCCCCCGCGCTGCGCACCGCGCTGGAGTCCTGGGGTACCCGGATCCCGACCGGCCGGCTGAACACCTGGTTGGGTGAGGTCGTCGCCGCGACCCCGCCGCCAGCACGTGGAGGGCGGGTTCCGAAGGTCCTGTTCGCGACCCAGGCCGGAGTGCGCCCGCCGCGGTTCGTGGTGTTCACGACGGGTTTTCTGGAGTCGTCCTACCGTCGATTCCTGGAACGCCGGCTCCGGGAGGACTTCGGCTTCGCCGGTTCGCCCATCTCGATCTCGGTGCGGGTGCGTGAACGCGGCGACCGCAGGGGCGGCGGCTGACGGTTGGACCGGGTTCCGGCCGTCAGCCGGGTGGGCTTTCCGGTCCGGCCGGACCGGCGTGACGGCGGCTTACGACGAAAAAACCCGTTGAGCAGGCTCACCTGCCTGAGCAACGGGTTTTACCACCTCTGTCGGGACGACAGGATTTGAACCTGCGACCCCCAGACCCCCAGTCTGGTGCGCTACCAAGCTGCGCCACGTCCCGTACAGCAGCCACATTACCGTACCGGCGACCACTACGGTGACCGGGGGTCGCGTCGTTGACGACGCGACCCCCGACCCTCGTGCGTGGGCCCCGCGTGGGACCAGGCCGAGGCCGTCACCCACGAGGGTGTCCGCACGCCGCAGGGCCGCCGAACAGCAGGGTCAGCTCGCACCCTGGGCGCGCCGTCGGGTAACCCCGGCGCCGATCAGCAGGGCGCCCACTGCCGCACCGGCCAGCGGGAGCAGGGGCGAGGACCCGGGGTCGGCCATCCCGCCGCCACCTGCGGCGACACCGCCCCCCGGCCCGCCCCCCGGCCCGACGCCGGCACCGACGCCGGCACCRACGCCGGCAATGGCGCAGTCGCGCTTCTTGTCGTCCCAGTTGAACCAGTCGTCCTTGCCGTCCTTGCCGTCCTTGCCGTTCTTGCCGTCCAGACCGTCCTTGCCGTCCAGACCGTCCTTGCCGTTCTTGCCGTCCAGGCCGTCCCTGCCGTCGTCGATCCGATCGGCCCGGATCCGCTTGTCGCCGTCGATCTTGTCATCGCGGTCGCGGTCCTTGCCGTCCAGATTGTCCTTGTCGCCAAAGAGGCCCCACCCGTCCTTCTTGTCGTCGCACCGGTGGTTGTCCTTGTCGTCGAGGGCGTGGGCAGCGGCCAGGCCGGGCCCGAAGGTTAGGGTGACGCTCGCCGCGCTTGATATCGCGAGAACGGCGGCGCTTCGACCCATACCTTTCTTCATCTGGTCCCCTCTCTCACGTACGGTGATCTATTCGTTACTGCGAGTGATACCATAGCGACTGAGTGTGGGGATGCGGGTTAACCGCCCGGGCGTGGTGCGGCCGGATCGACCTCCTTGTGGCGGCGATCGGGTTGCTTTTTCGGTCTAGTTCGTCCAGTTTTCGGTGATCTCGGAATCGTTGAGACCGGTACACCTCGCTCACAAGCATGCCGCTCACGGAAAGTATCTTCACTGATTGGTAGAGTCACCGTCGGTGGTTTCGTGACCCTGGCACGTGACGGTTCGGAGCCGCGGGCGGGGCGCCGGACGATCCACCTCGGGAGCGATCCGCACGCGTACGTGGACGATCGACGGGCGGGATGGCGGGAGGAGCTGTGAAAGGTGGGACGGGCGGCGGTAACCAGCGGCCCGCGAACGGCGCACCGACGGCCTTCTCCGTCCGGACACCCGTCGCGGGTCGGCGCATCCCGCTCTGGCGGTGGCTTCTCCTCGTCGGGGCGGTCCTCGTCCTCGGCAGCGGTTTCCGGCTGGCGGAACCGGCGTTCGATGCCGTCCATGGCGCTCCCGGGGCGGACGCGACGGCCGACATCGCCGACGTCCCGCCGCCGCCCACCCCCGTGCCGACGACCGGCCGGTTCGGGCTACCTCCCGCCGTCCCCGAGCAGCCAGTGGTGGTCGTCAACAATCCGTCCCGGCTGCGCATCCCCCGGATCAGGGTGGACGCTCCGATCATTCATCTGGGTCTGAACCCGGATGGCACGCTCGGGGTGCCCAAGGCATGGGGAGATGTCGGCTGGTATGACCGCGGTCCGGCGCCTGGTGGCATCGGCCCTGCCGTGCTCGTCGGCCATTACGATTCCACCACCGGCCCGGCGGTCTTCTACCGGCTGCACGAGCTCGTGCCCGGCGACCGTATCGAGGTCGCTTCGCCGACCGGCGTGTCCACGACGTTCGTCGTCGATCGCGCGGAGAACGTGGTGAAGTCGAGGTTCCCGACGAACCGGGTCTACGGACCGGTAATCCGCCCTGAACTGCGCCTGATCACCTGCGGGGGCGCCTTCGACCGGAAGGCCAGGCACTATCTCAACAACCTGGTGGTGTACGCGCACGCCGAATCCTCGGCAGGAGCCGCGCCCGTCGTGCCGGCCCGGTCTGCGGCGAGCGTGCTTCCGCCGGATCCGTCGCGGGGGCCCGTGCCCGCGCACCCATCGCCCGGGCAGCCGTCGCCCGGGCAGCCGCCGGCGCAGGTCGGTTCCGTCCCGAGCGTGAACCCGCCGCCCGCACCCTGACGACCCGGCCCGTTCCGCTGCCGGATCGCCGACGAGACAGCCGGCGAGATCTACGACACGTCGATGCTCGGGGCGTCGTGACGACCTGACGCGAGGTGGCGTGATCAAGCCGCCGACGGACACCCGGCGTGACGGCATCCGTACTTCTTGCCGAGTAGCGACGGTCTTCTGGTGCCGTGTTCAAGCGTTGGGGTGGGGGTGATTGCGAGCCGCCCGGGTATGTCCACTATGGTCATCAACGGCACTTCTGTTCTACCGATCCATAGGTGTCCGGATTATGAAGTGTCTGCTACATGTCATACAGATATACCTATTTTGATAGAGATACCCGTCGGACCGATGTGCCTGGTCCTGCCCCCGGTTCGGCGGCCCCTCCGAGTATGTCGGGGCAGGTGCGGGGAGCCGTGGTTCCGGGTGTGGCCGGCGGATCCGGCCGCGTTCTGGCGGTGACGGCACTGACCGGGTCGTCGGCCGCCGGGCTGGCCAGCCCGAACCCGACAGCTCCCTCGTAGGCGCACGGGAAGGACACGTCTTGCCCCGTCGTGGTATGGCCTGGCTTCCGGAGGACTGGGACCAGTTCGTCCGGAATCGTCAGCGCCCGCCGGCGCCCCACGGCTCCTCAGGCTCCGGCGCGGCTCGCCGCCGTACCACTCCTCCTCCGCGACGCGCGGTCACCATCGCCGCGTTCACCACCGGGACGATCGCGGCCTCGACCGCCGCCTTCGCGGCCACCGTCCCCGGGGGCGCCGACGGAACCTCGTCACTGGAGTCGAACTCCCTCACCCAGGAAGCCGCGCTCGTCCCGGGACACCACGCCACCGGCGGCGATGCGGCCTCGGCCCGCAGGCTCGCCCCGTTGGCCACCGCCATCGCGGACCACGACCCCGTCTTCACCAGCGTCTCGATCGCCGCGGACAAGACCTCGGTCGCGCCCAACACCCCGGTGGTGCTCACGGTGCGGGCGTTGGAATCGGACAGCGGCACCCCGCTCGCGAACCAGGACGTCCGTATCGTCGTGGTGAACGGTCCCCAGTGGCAGACCTCCACGAGGTTGCGGACCGACGCGAACGGCGCCGCGCAGATCACCGCGCGCCTGCTCTCCACGACGACGATCACCGCGGTCTTCGACGGATCGAACGCCCTGCGTCCCTCCGTGGCCGGTGCCGCCACGGTGACGATCGCGAGTCCGACGGGTCCGGGACGGTCGGGTTCGGGAGGGTCGGGTTCGGGAGGGTCGGGTTCGGGAGGGTCGGGTTCCGTCATCGACCAGGCGATCCCAAAGGTCATCCCGGGTAGCTCGATCGGGGAGAAGGCCGTCTACCTCGCGTCGTTGAACAAGGGTAAGCCGTATGTCTGGGGCGCGGAGGGTCCGTACTCGTTCGACTGCYCCGGACTCGTCCAGTACGTCTTCAAACAACTCGGCCGCTCGCTGCCGCGCGTGGCCGAGGACCAGTACCGGGTCTCGATGAAGGTGCCCCAGTCCGGCAAGCAGCCCGGCGACTTGATCTTTTACGGTACTCCTGGGAATATCTACCATGTCGGCATCTATGCCGGGAATGGGTATATGTGGGCTGYCCCGCAGACCGGCGGTGTCGTGTCGCTGCGGCCCATCTACAGCTCCACCTACAAGGTCGGCCGCATCCTCTGAGCCCGGTCCCATCCGACCCGGTCCGAACGCCGGGGTACCCCGCCGGCGGATCCCTCTCCGCTCCCCGTGTCCCACGATCCGCTAGCGTCAGCGATGTCCGGCCCGTCGGCGGGGCGTTGCGGCCCCCACCGGGCCCGGACGTCCCCACTGGCGCCGAACCCGTCGGGTGGGGACCTGCGGGAGCGCCGGGTGCGGTGGGCTRCCGTTCACCGCCTTCGCGGCGCGTCGCGCCGCCCAACCGGTGGAGGAGAGACGGCCGCATGACCATGCCCACCGCCTCGGACCGGATCTGGACGGTTCCGAACGCGCTGTCCGCCCTGCGGCTGCTCGGCGTGCCGGTCTTCCTCTGGCTGGTGCTGGGTCCGAAGGCGGACGGTGCGGCGCTCGGCGTTCTCGCGTTCGCCGGAATCAGCGACTACCTGGACGGCAAGCTCGCGCGGGTGCTGAACCAGACGAGTCGCCTCGGCGTCCTGCTGGATCCCCTCGCCGACCGGTTCTACATCCTCGCCACCATCGTCGCTCTGACCCTCCGCGGGATCGTGCCGGTCTGGTTCGCGGTTCTGCTCCTTGCCCGCGACGTGGCGCTGCTGGCGCTGCCGCCGTTGCTGCGCAGGATCGGGGTCGGCGTCACGCTGCCCGTGCACTACCTGGGCAAGGCTGCGACGTTCAACCTGTTGTACGCCTTCCCTCTCCTGCTGCTGTCCGCCGGGGATTCCTGGCTGGCCACCGCGGCACGCCCGGTCGGATGGGCGTTCGCGATCTGGGGTACTGCCCTGTACTGGTGGTCTGGTCTTCTGTACTTCGTCCAGGCCGGCCAGCTCGTCCGGCGCTTCCGGGCGGACGCCCGGACCAGCGCAAGTGGGAGGTGACCGGTGAGAGCCGTCGTCATGGCCGGTGGCGAGGGCACCCGGCTGCGTCCGTTGACCGCGAACCTGCCCAAACCACTGCTCCCCGTCGTCAACCGGCCGATCATGGAGCATGTGCTGCGCCTACTCAAACGGCACGGCTTCGACGAGACGGTGGTGACCGTCCAGTTTCTGGCCTCGATGATCCGGACATACTTCGGTTCCGGTGACGAGCTCGGGATGCACCTGTCGTACGCCACCGAGACGACCCCGCTGGGCACCGCCGGCAGCGTGAAGAACGCCGAGGACGCCCTGCGGGACGAGGCGTTCCTGGTCATCAGCGGGGACGCGCTGACCGACATCGACCTCACCGACCTGGTTGCCTTCCACCGGCGTCAGGGCGCGCTCGTCACCGTCGCGCTGAAATCCGTCCCCGATCCGCTCGAGTTCGGCATCGTCATCACCGGCGAGGACGGACGGATCCAGCGCTTCCTGGAGAAGCCGACCTGGGGGCAGGTGTTCTCCGACACCGTCAACACCGGCATCTACGTGATGGAGCCCGAGGTGCTTGCCCAGGTGCCGCCCGGCGAGGCGGTGGACTGGTCCGGCGACAYCTTCCCCCGGCTGGTCGAGGCGGGTGCCCCGGTGTACGGCTACGTGGCGTCCGGGTACTGGGAGGACGTCGGCACCATCGCGAGCTTCCAACGGGCCCAGGCCGACGTGCTCAACCGCCAGGTCGACGTGGAGATCGGCGGTTTCGAGGTGTCCCCCGGGGTGTGGATCGGTGAGGACGCCGAGGTCCATCCGGAGGCGATCCTCAAGGGGCCGCTCGTGGTCGGTGACTACAGCAAGGTGGAGGCCGGCGCCGAGCTGCGGGAGTTTTCCGTGCTGGGCAGCAACGTGCTGGTGAAGAGCGGCGCGTTCCTGCACCGGGCGATCGTCCAGGACAACGCGCTCATCGGCCCGCAGACGAACCTGCGCGGCTGCGTCATCGGCAAGAGCACCGACGTGCTGCGGGCGGCCAGGATCGAGGAGGGCGCCGTCGTCGGAGACGAGTGCGTCGTCCGCGAGGAGGCGTTCGTCTCCCATGACGTGAAGGTGTATCCGTTCAAGACGATCGAGGCCGGCGCGGTCGTCAACACCTCCGTCATCTGGGAGTCCCGCGGCCAGCGGACCCTGTTCGGGCCGCGCGGGGTGTCCGGCCTGGTGAACGCGGAGATCACCCCGGAGCTGGTGGTGCGCCTCGCCGGCGCCTACGCCACGACCCTGAAGAAGGGGGCCACCGTCACCACCGCGCGGGACGGTTCCCGCGCCGCCCGGGCCCTCAAGCGGGCCGTCATCAGCGCGTTGACCGCCGGCGCCATCAACGTCCGTGATCTCGAGGTGGCACCGATGCCGGTCACCCGCTTCGACGTCCGCTCGTCCAACGCCGCCGGGGGGATCATGCTGCGCACCACCCCCGGAGACCCGGAACGCATCGACATCATCTTCCTGGATGCCGACGGCGACGACCTCTCCCCGGTGGCACAGCGCAAGCTAGACCGGGTCTTCTCCCGCCAGGAGTTCCGCCGGGCCTTTCCCGGTGAGATCGGTGACCTGCGTTTCCCGGCCCGTACCATGGATCTCTACATCCAGGATCTGCTCGACCGGGTCGATACCGCCGGCGTCGYCGAGGCGGATCTCAAGATCGTCGTTGATTCCTCGGGTGGCTCGGCGTCCCTGGTGCTGCCGACACTGCTCGGCCGGCTCGGCGTTGACGTGCTCACCGTCAACGGACGCGTTGACGAGACCATCCCGCCCCGCAGCGCCCTGGAGGATCYGCGGGCCACCGACCGCCTGGGCGCCCTCGTCGCCAGCTCCGGGGCGGCCTTCGGCGTGCGGTTCGATCATGTCGGCGAGCGCGTCACGATCGTTGACGAGCGGGGGGACCTTATCGACGATGACCGGGCCCTGCTGGTGTTCCTCGACCTCGTCGCGGCGGAGAATCCCGGCGCGGAGGTAGCCCTCCCGGTGACCATCACCCGGGTAGCCGACCAGGTCACCCGCTTCCACGGGCTGACGGTACGCCGGACCTYCCTGTCGGCGGCGGCGCTGACCGGGGTCGCCCGTGACGACGGCATCGTCTTCGCCGCCGACGGGCGGGGCGGCTTCATCGTCCCCGAGTTCGCCCCCGCGATCGACGGGATCGCGGCGTTCGTGAAACTGCTGGCCCTGGTGGCACGGACCCGGCTGACACTCAGCACCATCGACGCCCGGATACCTTCGGTGGCGATCCTGCGCCGTTCAGTGCCCACCCCGTGGGCGGTCAAGGGCACCGTCATGCGTCGCGTGGTGGAGTCGGTCGACCCGGATACGGGGTATGTCATCGACACCACGGACGGGGTTCGGATCGTCGGTCCGGACGGCTCCTGGATCCTGGTGTTGCCTGACCCGAGCGAGGCGGTCACCCACCTGTGGTCGGAGGGCGCCGACATCGAGGAGGCCCACGTGCTGCTGCGGCGCTGGGTCGAGGTGGTCGAGGCGCGGTAGCCGCGGCACGCGCGGCGAGGCCTTGGTCGGCGGCGCTCGGTGTCCGGTCGGTCAGAATGCCGAATGTGCGAGAACGGACCGGATGGCCACGCCGAGGGCCGGTATGCCCCGGGGCCGCCGGCCCTTCGGATCCCTGCGGAGTCTCCGGGCGGCCCCGTCGCCCTTGGCAGCGTCCCCTCGCCTTGGCCCTCGTCCTCGGCCTGCTCGGCCTGGTGATCGCGACCGGGGCCCGGCGTGCCGCGACGACGGCCGGGGAACGTGCGGAGCTCGTCGCGGCCCTGCGCGCGAAGATACATGAGCGATCCGCCGTGACCACTGCGGCCGCGACCCGGGTCGGCGAGCTGCGCCTGCGGGTGAAGACGGCGCGGGAACAGCGCGCCCGGGCCGAGCGTGAGCTGGCCTGGGCCACGGCGGCGCTGTCGGATCTCGGGCCGGCGGCAGGCTGGTCCCCCGTGCGTGGACCGGGTGCCCGGATCGAGCTCGCGGACCGGACCGCCCCCGGGCCGTCGGCACCGTCGGCACCGTCGGCACCTCGTGCGTCAACGGCACCCACCCCGCTGCGCCCGTTGACCGGGCTCGCCGGTCCCCACCCCGCACCGGCGTCCGACTGGACCCGGATTCAAGATCGAGATCTTGCCGATCTCGTCAACGTGCTGTGGATCTCGGGTGCCGAGGCTGTCGCGGTCAACGGCGTCCGCCTGACGGCTCTCAGCGCTATCCGGGCGGCCGGTGATCTCATTCTCGTCGGATTCGTACCGATGATCGCGCCGTACACCGTCGAAGCGGTGGGTGATCCGGACGATCTCGTGCGGCGTCTCGAGGAGTCCGCCGTGATCGACCGGCTGCGGCATCGTCCCGACTCACCGGTGACCTCCCTGTCGGTCGTCACCGTCAGAAACCTGACCCTGCCCGCGGCCGATCCCCAGGTGCTGCGGCATGCTCGACGGAGCGAATCATGATCGCCGTGGTAGCCCTTGCCCTGGGCGTGACGGCCGGCCTGGTGCTGGGCCCGACCGTCCCCGACTGGATGGATCCCTACCTCCCAGTCGCCGTGGTGGCCGCGGTGGACGCTGCTCTCGGCGGCGCGCGGGCCGTCGCGGAGAGGGTGTTCGACGACCGGGTGTTCATCGTCTCGTTCGTCTTCGACGTCGCGATCGCCGTCCTGATGGTGCTGCTCGGCGACCTGATCGGGTTCGGCGGCGCGTTGTCCACCGCGGTGGTCGTGGTGCTGGGCATCCGCATCTTCACCACCGCGACCGCGTTGCGCCAACATCTGATCAAGGTCTGACGATGGCGGTGACCTCGACAGGCGACCCTTCGGAATCCGGGCCCGGACGGAAGTCCGCATCCGATCCGAAGCCCGATCCGGTGCCGGTCTCCGATGCGCCGGTCTCCGATGCGCCGGTCTCCGATGCGCCGGTCTCCGATGCGCCGTCGGACCCGCCCACGTCGCCCGTCGTGGTCCCTGTCGCGTCGGAGCCGACACCGAGCCCGGTTCCGGGGCACGTCCGGCCGGGTCGTGCCCGGACGCGGCGTGCCCTGAGTCTGGTCCTGCTCGCCGGTCTCGGTTTCGCCGCGGTCGCCGCGACCCGGTCCGCGCAGCCGTCCTTCGGACTCGCCACCGCGCGGCCGGACGAGCTCGCCGCGACCCTCGGTGCGATCGGCGCCGTCGACCGGTCCCTGGCAGCCCGGGAGCAGCAGCTCCGCCGGGAGGCGGAACCGATGATGCCGCCCGTGCCGACGTCGGTGCCGGCCCCGGCGGCCGGGCCGGACGAGGTGCGTCGCGAGGCCGACCGGCTGGCGATCCTCACCGGCATGGTGCCGGTCACCGGATCGGGGCTCGAGCTGACGATCCAGGACCCTCACCGCGCGGTCGACGCCTCGATCCTCGTCGACGCCCTGCAGGAGCTACGGGACGCGGGCGCCGAGGCGATCGAGATCGCCGGGGTCCGAGCGGTCGTCTCGACCTACGTGGCCGACGAGCCCGGGCGGGGGTTGGTGGTCGACGGCACGTCGATCGCGCCGCCGTACGTGCTGCGGGTGGTGGGCGACGCCCACACGCTGGACCAGGCGATGCGGATCCCCGGCGGGGTGCTCGATACGGTAGCGGCACGGGACGGGGCGCAGGCGACCGTTCGGACCTCCGAGCACATCGAGATCCGTGCGCTGCGACCCGCTCCGAGTCCTCGCTACGCCCGTCCGGCCGGATAGGAGACCCCCTGTCCCCGGGCCAGCCGAGGAACGTGGTTCCTGGTGGAGTTCACGGCGCGGCGCGGCACGGTATGGCGTCGGGCCGGGCGGCGCAGAGCGGTCCGCGCAGTGGTCAGAGCRAGGGGAGGCGATCTCCGGTGTACCCGGACGACCTGAAGTACACCCGTGAGCACGAATGGATCCGGCTCGACGGGAGCACGGCACGGGTCGGCATCACGTCCTACGCGCAGGAGGCGCTGGGCGACATCGTCTTTGTCTCTCTGCCCGACCTCGGCTCCGCGGTCCAGGCCGGTGAGTCCTTCGGAGAGGTCGAGTCGACCAAGAGCGTGTCCGAGATCTACGCGCCGATCGCCGGAGAGGTGACGGCGCGCAACGAGGCACTTGCCGGTGCGCCGGAACTGATCAACTCTGATCCCTATGGGGAAGGCTGGCTCGTCGAGCTCACGGTCGCGGATGTCGCCGACGTCACCGGCCTACTGACCGCCGAAGAGTACGCGGAGCACGTGAAGGAAAACTGAGAGTATCTGGTTTGTGCTTCTGGTGGGTGGTGGGCCACGCCACGCCGAACAACACGGGTCGCACTCTTTTCACGACCGTGCCCGCGATGCACTAGCCTCGGAGTGCACCGGGGCACGATCGTGGACGGCCCGACCGTCGCCATGTGATCATCCTGGTGATGGGGGTGGGCTGCGGACGTCTGGCTACCACCATCGCAGTGTTGGCAGAGACGTTCCCGCCGCCCGTCCGGTGGCGGCCGAAGCGGCTGGGGTACCCCGCCCGTGCGGGATCCCGGCAGGAAGCGGACGCGACTGTGTTCTGCACGAGGTGCGGACAGCAGAACCCGTCCGACGCGCTGTATTGCGCGCGGTGCGGGTCTCCTCTGGTACGTCCGGGTGAGCCCGTGGCGCCGGAGAGACCCGCGGAGCAGACGTCAACGCTGAACCTGGCGGCCGCGCTGTCCGGCATCGAGGGCGATCACGTCGACGAGTCGACCGAGCGGGACGCCGTGGCCGCCGTTGACGCGCTACCTCCCGGCTCGGCGTTGCTCGTCGTCAAGAGGGGGCCGAATGCGGGGAGTCGTTTTCTGCTGGACGCCGACATGACGACCGTCGGCCGCCATCCCGAGAGCGATATCTTCCTYGACGATGTGACCGTCTCCCGTCGGCATGCGGAGTTCCATCGCTCGCCGTACACCAAGGGCTTCTCGGTTCGCGACGTCGGGAGCCTGAACGGTACCTACCTCAACCGCGAGCGGATCGACTCGGCTGAGCTCACCAGCGGCGACGAGGTGCAGATCGGCAAGTTCCGACTGGTGTTCCTGACTGGCGCGAGCTACGGGGGGTCAGCGGCACGGTGACGAGGAAGGACCCACGGTGAGCGGCGGCCTCGCCGCGGCATCGTCGGCCCCGCGTTCGGGCGCAACGCGCTCGGACCAGGCCGGACAGAACGCGAAGGTGCTCAACATCGGCCAGGTTCTCGACCGTCTGCGGGCGGACTTCGCCGACATCACCCTGTCGAAGATCYGCTATCTCGAGGCGGAGGGACTCGTCGAACCCGCCCGTACCAGCGCGAACTACCGCAAGTACTCGGTCGACGACGTCGCCCGGCTCCGTTACGTCCTGCACGCGCAGCGGGAGCGCTTTCTTCCGCTGCGCGTGATCAAGGAGGAGCTGGCGTCGCTCGACCGCGGTGAGACCCCGGTGCATCGGCCTGGASCCCGCGCGCTGCCCCCGCATCCGGCCCCTACCGGCCTGGACGCGTTCCTCGGGGCGGAAAGGGTCAGAATGTCGCGCCGGGAGCTTCTCGCCGCCGCGGGGCTCGGCGACGAGGCCCTGACCGAGYTGGAACAGCACGGCCTGGTGGGTCCGATCGCCGGCGGCGGGTACTACGATTCCGACGCCCTGCTCGTCGCGCGGACCGTGGCGCTGCTGGCCGGCCACGGCGTGCAGCCCCGGCATCTGCGGGCCGCCCGTACGGTGGCCGACCGTGAGGCTGGTCTCATCGAGGCCGCCGTCGCCCCGTTGCGGGGCCAGCGCGGTGGTGAGGGTTCGGGACGGCACGCCGAGACCGCCGATGAGCTGGCGGCGTTGCTGGTCCGCTTGCACGCGGCCCTGTTGCGCTCCCGGCTGGCGGCGGGACGATCGAGTTGAGACCAAGGTGAGGAGGCTGTCGGGGCTGCGCTCGGAGTGCCTTGCCGGACAGCCGAACCGGTGGGCGCGCTGACGCCGGACGGAAGCGGGGATACTGTCTCCCCTGTGGGGTTTTCTGGCTCCGGTCACAACATCCCGCCCCGCCCCACCTGCGAGGAGGTAGATCGGTGCATCGGCTGGACATCGTCGGCGTGCGAGTCGAGCTTCCGTCGAAGCAGCCGATCGTCCTGCTCAAGGAGGTGGGCGGTGAGCGGTATCTGCCTATCTGGATCGGTGCTGTCGAGGCGACGGCGATCGCCTTCGCCCAGGAGGGCATCACGACGGCTCGACCTATGACCCATGACCTGATGCGGGACGTGTTGCGTGCGCTGCAGACGGACCTGACCCGGGTGACCATCACCGACCTTCAGGACGGCGTCTTCTTCGCCACGCTCGTGTTCGGCAACGGGGTGGAGGTCTCCGCCCGGCCGTCCGACGCGATCGCGTTGGCGATGCGGATGGGAGCGCCGGTCTACGGGGTCGAGGCGGTCCTGGCCGAGGCCGGGATCACCGTTCCCGAGGAACAGGAACAAGAACAGGAGAGCGAGCTGGAGAAGTTCCGGGAGTTCCTTGACACGATCTCCCCGGAGGATTTCAACACCCCCGGCTCCTGAGGTTTCCCGGCCCTTGGCGTGCCCGCCTGGGAGCAGGTCGGCCGCTGAGACTTTCAGCGAGCCGTGGCCGAGGTCGGCTGTGATCCACTGTGATCCACAGTGCGGGCAGTATCGGGGCGAGCTTCCGATTTGACCGATCTGTTGAATGGCGTCCGCTGGACTCCAGACACGCCGGCTTAGATCATTGAAGGARCCGCGCGTCGCTCCTACGGTCGGGAGAGCCCGACCGTAGAGTTCGTGCCCCTGCCCGCGGTAGACGTGGCGGAACGGGCTCTCTCCGGCTCTGACCTTGCCGGGCTGTGGCAACGGCGTGATGTGCTCTGCCCGGTTCCGTGCCGACGGGTGGACGGGCGGTCCCGGATCACGGGCACAGGGGTGCCACGTCGCGGCCTCGCCGGCCGTCGGTGGTCGGGGAGTCGTGCGGTCGAGGTGATCGTGGCAGGCCGCACGACAGTGGAAACGGTTCGATCGGGCCGGGTGTCCGGGATGGCGGCGTCGGGTGACGTCGGCGGTCGGGACGGATCCGGAACGGTCCAGAGGATGGGGCTGGCATGGCGGCGAAGTGCGTACAGCGATGATCGAACAGGGCCAGCTCTTTCCGGATGAGATTCCCGAACCGCCGGGGGACGACGTCGGGTACCGGGGGCCGACGGCTTGCGCCGCGGCGGGCATCACCTACCGCCAGCTCGACTACTGGGCTCGGACCGCTCTGGTCGTCCCCAGCGTCCGCGACGCGTCCGGTTCCGGCAGCCAACGGCTGTACTCCTTTCGTGACGTCCTGGTGCTGCGCGTGGTCCGCAAGCTGCTCGAGGCCGGTGTGTCGCTGCAGAACATCCGGGTGGCGGTGGAACATCTGCGTACCCGCGGCGTGGACGACCTGGCGCAGCTCACCCTGATCAGCGACGGCTCCACCGTGTACGAGTGCACCTCGGACGATCWGGTGATCGATCTTGTCCGGGGTRGACAGGGCGTGTTCGCCATCGCCGTCGGCCGAGCCCTGCGCGACATGYGTGGCCAGCTGGCCGAACTGCCCTGCGAGCGGCCTGGTCATCCGCCGGCGACCCATCCCGGCGACGAGCTGGCCAGTCGTCGGATCCGGCGGAGCTCGGCCTAGCCCCCCGCCCTTATTCGGTYCCGAACTGTCGGTGGTTCGTCRTACGGTCCGCCTCGTGACAGACAACCCGACGGTCCTCACCGAGGGCCTGCAGAAGAGCTACGGCGGCAAACGAGCGCTGGTGGGCCTGGACCTGCGGGTCGATGCCGGCACCGTGCACGGTGTGCTGGGGCCCAACGGAGCCGGCAAGACGACGGCGGTACGCATCCTGTCGACCCTGCTGCGCCCGGACGGCGGCCAGGCCAGGGTCCTCGGTCTGGACGTCGTCCGGCAGGCGGACGCGCTGCGTGCCCGGATCGGTCTGACCGGCCAGTACGCGGCGGTCGACGAGCGGCTCACCGGCCTGGAGAACCTGGAGATGTTCGGGCGGCTCTACCGTCTGCGCAGCCGCGTCGCGCGGGCCCGCGCGGTCGAGCTGCTCGAGCGGTTCGAGCTCGCCGAGTCGGCCGGTCGGCAGGCGCGTACCTACTCGGGCGGGATGCGGCGGCGGCTCGATCTCGCGGCCAGTCTGATCATCAACCCGGCGGTGCTGTTCCTCGACGAGCCGACCACCGGRCTGGATCCCCGCAGCCGCTCGGCGATGTGGAGGGTGATCGCCGATCTGGTGCGGGACGGCACGACGGTCCTGCTCACGACGCAGTACCTGGAGGAGGCCGACCGGCTGGCCCACCGGATCTCGGTGGTCGACGGCGGCCGGGTCATCGCGCGGGGTACCCCGAACGAGCTGAAGTCGCAGGTCGGTGGCGACCGGCTGGACATCGTCGTCGGTGGTGACGCCGCCGAGGATGTCCAGGCCGCCCGGGCGGTGCTCGCCCGGTTCGGATCCGGCGCGGCGACGGCCGACGGGGAGACGCGTCGGGTCAGTGTGCCGGTACCGGGCGCGAGCGTGCTGTCCGATGTGGTCCGGGGTCTCGACGAGCTGGGGGTGCCGATTTCCGACGTCGCCCTGCACCGGCCGTCGCTGGACGACGTCTTCCTCGCCATGACCGGGCGCGCTTCGGCCGGCAGCGAGACGCCGCCCGCACGTGCGGGCGGCGACGGCCGTGGCGACACCGGCAACCCTGATGACCGGGATGACCGGGATGACCGGGATGACCGGGATGACCGGGACGACCGGGATGACAAGGACGACCGGGATGACAAGGATGACAAGGATGACAAGGACATGGTGACCATATGAGCACCATCGAGCTGACTCCGGCGGGGCGCGGGCGGCTGTCGTGGGCCGTCGCTGACGCGTGGGTGATGTGCCGGCGCAATCTGATCCAGACCTGGCGGATACCCGAGCTCGTCATCTTCGCGACCATCCAGCCGGTCATGTTCGTCCTGCTGTTCACCTACGTCTTCGGTGGCGCGATCAACGTGGGTGACGGGGTCAAGTACGTGGACTACCTGATGCCGGGCATCTTCCTACAGACGGTGATCTTCGGGTCGATGTTGACCGGCGTGGGGCTGGCGGAGGACCGTCAGCGGGGCCTGATCGACCGGTTCCGTTCCCTTCCCATGAGCCGGTCGGCGCTGCTCACCGGCCGTACCCTGGCCGATCTCGCCCGCAACGTCTTCATCGTCGTGGTGATGCTTCTGGTAGGTCTGGCCGTGGGATTCCGGTTCGGGGAGACCACGGTGCCGGCGGCGCTGGCCGGGTTCGGRCTGATGCTGTTGTTCTCGTACGCCTTCTCCTGGCTGTCCGCCGTCATCGGGCTGTCGGTGAGTAGCGCGGAGGCGGCGCAGTCGGCGGGATTCATCTGGATTTTCCCGCTGGTCTTCGCCAGCTCGGCCTTCGCCCGGGTGGAGACCATGCCGGGCTGGCTGCAGGCGTTCGCCCGGCATCAGCCGGTGACGGTGACCGTCGACGCCGTGCGGGCGTTGTTCCTCGGCGGTCCGGTCGTCTCCGTCCTCCTGCAGTCCCTCGCCTGGTGTCTGGGTCTGTTGGTGGTGTTCGGGCCGTTCGCCGCGCGCGTGTACCGGCGGTCGGCCTCGCGCTGACCGGCGGGCCCGACCGCCGGACGCGGGCCGTACCCGACATCGCCGAGGCGCGGCTCATGGTCAGGTGCGGCCCTCGGTCTCCTGGGCGTTGCCCAGCGTCGCCTCGTAGGCGAGCCATTCGGCCCGCAGGACCGGCCAGCCGTCGGCGCGCAGCAGGTCCACCACGGCGGGGTCGTCGTCGACCACGACGGCGACCCGACGGCCGGCGCCGAGCTCGCGAAGTTCGGCGCGTTTGAACACCCGAGCCGGCCGACGGTCGGCGTCCGGACGCATCCGCAGCTCACCCGGCGGCAGATCCTGCTCGGTCAGCCAGCGCCGCGTCGCCTCTCTGGAACGCTCCGGCCGGCCGGTCAGCCATACCACCTCGTGGTCTCGGGCCAGCTTGCGGGCCAGTTCCACCCCTTCGGCCAGGGGGGGATCGGCGGGCGCCGCCGCGAAGAACGCCTCCCAGTCGCTGGGACTGGCGCGCAGGAAGCGCAATCGGTGTCGGACGTCGGCCACCACCCCGTCGACGTCGATGACGGCGAGCGGTCGCTGTTTCGCCGCCGTACCTGCCGTACCTGCCGTACCTGCCGGACCCGCCGTCTCCGTGCGGCCCGCCGTGTCAGCCGTGTCAGCCGCGTCCGTCACCGACGTTCCCTTTCCACCTGCTCATCGCCGACCTTCGCCCCTTCGATCGGTGCGCTGGCTTACCTGACCGGGACGGTTGCCCCGACGGATCATTGAACACGCGCGGCGCCGTTGGTTTGGTGCCGGTCGGGGGTGGCCCGCTCGGGTGGTCCCGGCGTCGCCGTCGTCCGGAACGGCCAGGCGGCGGGTGGTTGTACCGATAACGTCGCCGATGTCGTCGCATGCTTTCGTCCGGCGATGTCCCTGTGTCCAGACCGTCGCGCCGGCAGGCCAGTTCGGCCGGTCGGCGCGTTCTGGGATGTTTGCTCCGTCGGACGTGTCATGGTCGTCGGGGGGCTCGACGCCGAGCACGGCAACACACAGTGTGGGGAGGTCGACGTGTCGGGTACCCGGCGGGCGCGCACGCTCGTGGCCGGCATCCAGTCCTCGCTGGGGGCGGCACTGGCGCTCGCCGACCGGCTGGATGAGCAGGCGGACCGGATCGAGACCGAGGTGGGCTCCGGTGCTTCCGGGAAGGCCGGTGCCTCGGGGAAGGCCGGTGGCCCCGGTGAGTCCGGCGCGGGGCGGCTCGACGTCGCCGGGGAGCTCGCCCGGGCCGCCGTGATCGCCCGTTCCCGGGCGCGTGGATTCGCCGGCGCGTCCTGGGCGGCGCCCGACTGGCGGCACGGCCCCTTCGGCGTCGCCCCGGTCGGCGACCGGGCTCGTTTCCGGCCCGCTCTGTGGCAGGTCGGTCAGGTCATCGTGCCGCCCGACGATCCCACGGCGCAGCACCGGACGGTGCCACTGGCCATCCCGCTGCTGGACGGCCTGAACCTGCGGATCGAGACGACCCGGTCCAGCCGGCCCGCCGCGGTCGACCTCGTGCGTGGCCTGCTGACCCGCGTCCTCGCCGCGGCGCCGGCCGGGTGGGTCCGACTCGTCGTCTACGATCCCCACGAGTTCGGTGCCGGGCTCGCCGGCTTTGCGCCGCTGCGTGCCGCCGGTGTGGCCACCCCCACGCTCACGACGCGGGCCCGGCTCGAGGAGGTCCTCGCGGAGCTGTCGGCGGAGGTGGGAAGAATCACCGTGGACCGGCTCGGTGGCCGGTTCGACTCGTTGCGGGAGCGGGAGGAGGCCGGGCTTCCGCGTTCGGAGCCCTGGCGCGTCCTGGTGCTGCTTGGTGAGCCCCGGCTGCACGACGAGGGCGCGCGGGCGCTCGCCGCCATCGCGGCCCAGGGCCCGTCCTGCGGGGTGGTGGTGATCTCCATCGTGGAGGTCCGGCCGTCCGGCGTGGAGCCGGTCCTGGGCGGCTCGCGAGACGATCCCGATGCGGTGACGCCGCTGGATCCCGACGTCGGCGGTCTGGGAGCCGACGAGGACGAGGACTCGGTGACGGAACCCCTGCCGAGGTCGGTGGTGTTCACCGCGGTCGAGCTCCTCGCCGATCGGCCGGGATGGCGCGGGGCCGCCGCGGGAGGCTGGCGCACGTCGCTGACCGGTCTGCTGCGGGTCGAGCTGGACCCGCCGCCGCACTCCATGCTGGTCGCAGCGGTCGCGGCTCAGGTCGCCGCGGCGGCCACCCGGGAGGCCGCCCGCCCGCCCGCCATCAGCGACATGCTGCCCCGCGGCCTGTGGGAGTTCGACAGCGCAGCCGGGGTGGGTGTCGAGGTGGCGCAGGGCCCCGACGGGCCGGTGGGGTTCACCTTCGACGACGACACCGTGCACGCCCTCGTCGGCGGCCAGGCCGGGTCGGGCAAGTCGACGTTGCTCCTCGACGTGATCTACGGGATCGCCGCGCGTTACGGGCCCGACCAGGTCCGCTTCCATCTGCTCGACTTCAAGGAGGGGCTGGAGTTCGCCCAGTTTGCCGCCGGTCCGACGGACCCGTTCTACCTGCCGCACGCCGACACCGTCGGCATCGAGAGCGACCGCGAGTTCGGCGTCGCGGTGCTGCGGGCGGTCCGTGAACAGATGCGCCGCCGCGCCGTGGCGATGCGCGCGGTCGGCGCCCGCGACCTGCGAGGCCTGCGGGCGGCCGACCGGAGCTCGGCCTGGCCGCGGATCATCGTCGTGGTCGACGAGTTCCAGGTGATGCTCACCCCGATGGACTCGGTGGCGCGGGAGGCCGTCGCGCACCTGGAGGTCCTGGCCCGCCAGGGCCGCGCCTACGGGGTCCATCTGCTGCTCGCCAGCCAGACGCTGTCCGGTATCGACGCGCTCGATGCCACCGCCGGGAAGCGTGGTTCGATCTTCGGGCAGTTCGCGTTGCGCGTGGCGCTGCGTACCTCGATCTCGGAGTCACGGGTCCTGCTGTCCACGGCGAACGAGGCTGCCGGCGCGCTCTCGGGCGTCGGGGAGGCTATCGTCAACCGGCGCAACGGCCATCCTGCGGGCAACGAACTCGTCCGGGTCGCCTTCCCGGATCCGGCGGCGATAGGCGTGCTGCGTGGGCGGCTGGCGGCCACGACCGCGCGCAGTGTGCCGAATGCGAGGCCCCCGCGGGTCTTTGCTGGTCACRCCCCCGCGGTTCTTGACGACAACCCGATCTACCAGGCGTTGGACGGGCGTCCGGCGCCGACGGCCGTCGAGGCGGTTGCGGCCGAAGCGATCATCGGCGACGGTGGCGAAACCGGTCCGAGCCTGCTGGCGGGCGATGCGTCGCCGGGGCGTGCTTGCGGTTCCGGGAGCGGCTCAGGGGACGGTGCCGAGAACGATGTCGATCCCCTCGCGCTGGTTGGCGTGCCCCTGGACCTCGCGCCGCCCGCGGTCGGGGTACGGCTCGCCGCGCTGCCCGGCCGGCATCTCGCCGTGCTCGGTCCGCTGCGTCGGGAGGCGGTCGGCATCCTGCAGGCGGCGGCGGCCAGCGTCGCCGCGCAGGTCCCGGCCGGTGGACTGGTGGTCGAGATCATCGTCGCGGAGCCGATGGCGCTCGCCGCCGCGGAGGTGCTCGCGGCGCGCGTGCGCCGGGCCGGGCATCCCGTTCGGGTCGCCGATGTCACCGGCCTGCGGTCGGTGCTGGCCGGTGCCGCCGACGAGACCCGTGTCCGGGAGGAGTCCGCACTCACCGGCAGCGTGGGCCCGGTCGCGCCGCCGCTGCGGCTCGTCGTCGTCTTTGCGATGGACGCTGGCCGGGCCGGGCTGGAGGCGCGTGACCCGGTGACCCGTCGCACCGGACTGGACGACCTGCGCACGCTCACCCGCCGGGGACCGGCGCAGCGCGTGCACCTGCTGGGCTGGTGGCGGGGAGTGTCCCGGCTGGCCGAGGACCTCGGTCCGGGTAACCGGGACGACATCGCCGCGTGGGTGGCGGCCGGGGTACCCGGCAGCGACCTGTTCGTCCTGGCCGGACACCGGTCGGTGACCGGTGGGACCATGCCGAATCGGGCGGTCCTGTTCGACCGGCACGTCCAGGCCGAACCGCGCACCGTGGTGCCGTTCGCGCCGTTGGATCAGGGGTAGTCCGATGCGGACCGACGACGGGGCGGGAAGCGACGGCGACGTGGCGGCTGTCGGCGACGTGGCGGCTGTCGGCGACGTGGGGATCGACGGCCGAGCAGGCGCCGGGAGAGGACGGAACGGGATCGTGGCTGGATCTGTGCCGGTGGATGCGTCCGATCTCGCCGACCTGTTCGGCGACGCGGGCCTTGGCGACGCGGGCCTTGGCGACGCGGGCCTTGGCGACCCGGATCTTGACGATCCGGCCAAGGCGGCGATGCAGTACCGGCGCCTGCTCGGTGCGTCCGACGAGGCCCGGGCCCGGGCCGGCCGCGACGCCCGCGACCGACGGCAGGACGGCCGGGCGGCCGCGCGTCGGCACCGGGRCGCCGCCCAGGACATCCGGGCCAGGGTCCGCAGTGTCTGGGACCAGGTCGCCGAGCCCCTCGCCCAGTATGGGCTCACCGAGCTCGACCAGCTGCGCTCGGCGGCCGGCGACGCCTCGGCCGAAGCGGCTGCCGCCGTCCCGCGGGTCGGCCTGGCGAAGAAGGGGACGGCGGATCGCGGCCTCTACCGCGACGGGGGCGGGTACGTCCCGGCCGAACCGGGCGATCGGCGGGGCCGATCATTGGCACAGGCCGGACGGGAGGCCGACCGCACGGGACGGGGGCTCGCGCGGCAGCGGCACCGGTCGGATGGCCTGCCGCTGGGGGCGGGCCGGGCTGCGCGGGATGGCCGCGCCGGCGGCCCGCACGAGCCGTCCGCCGCGCAGGTGGACCCGCGGACCGCGCCGCGCCAGGCATACGAGCTCTGCCTGGACGCGATGAGCAAGGCCGCCGAGCTGCGGGCCGTCTCCAAGGGCACCGGCCCGGCGTCGGCCGGGCTGCTGACCGCCCTCGCCTGCCTGCTCATCCTCGGGATCGTCGGACTTCTGCGGGCCTTCGTCGCCGCGCCCGCGCTGCCATGCCTGGTCGGGTCGACAGTGGCCGCCGCCGTTCTGGTCGCCCTCGGGGCCGGCGGCGAGGATGGGGCGAAGGCGGTGTTGCGGGCGGGCACCCTGGGCGCGGGCACGGCCGCGGTGATGGTGCTGGCTACGTTCCGGCTCGCCCCGATGGAACCGGTCGGGGTGATCGCGTCGCTGGCCGCGCTCGCGGTGGCGGTCCGCTTCGGTCTCGGCCTCGGCGGCGGGCAGGCTTCGGCCGGCGCATCGAAGAGCGGTGGTTCCAGGAGCGGTGGTTCCAGGAAGGGATGAGGACGGGTGTCAGGCACGATCGCCGACGTCAAGGCGCAGCTCGACGAGGCGTTCCGGCGCACCGAGGAGGTGGCCGGGCAGTTGGAGGGCGCGCTKAGCATGATCGAGGAGGCGCAGGCGATGGTGATCGCGGCGACCGACGGCAGTGAGCACCGTGCGGTCGAACAGTTGACCAGCGCGCTGGTGGAGACACGCGACACATTGCAGACGTCGCTGGCGTCGTTGGGATCGGCCGTGCAGGAGGTTCGGGACTACCGGGACGGTCTGTAGACGGCTGGGGTGAGGCACGGCACGCCTCCCGACGTGGGACGGGATCTCCCCGTTGCGGCTTGCCKGGGCATCTGATTACAGGAGGACACCTTTCGGGTGAGAGCAGTAACCAGATGAAGGTCTGGGTAACAACGTCCTAGCCGCGTTGCAACGCGGTGCATCCGAAAGCCGGGCTTACTACAGTCCGGATTGTCCCCGTGCGCTCGGGCGCTCGGGTTCAGCGGTGCCGGACGCCGAGTACCGCCCGTGACCAGGAGGCCGCATCCGCCGTGTCGGACTTCAACCCGCTCGACCTGTCGCTCGACCTGCCGCTCGTGCTGCTGTCYAATCGCGGTCCGGTCAGGTTCGACCGGGACGCCACCGGTCGTACCGTCACCRGGGGGGCGGGCGGCCTCGTCTCGGCCCTGTCCGGACTCGCCGAGCATCTCGACGACGCGGTGTGGGTGTGCGGCGCAGCCAGCGAGGAGGACGTYGCCGTCGCCGGGGAGAGCGCCGGGAGCTCCATCCTCGTCCAGACCTATCCCTCGCCCCGGCTCGTGGAGGGCGACCCGGACGGCCCCGCCATCCGGGTCCGGCTCGTCGTTACCGATCCGACCGCCTACGCCGACTTCTACAGCGTGTGGTCCAACCCGGTCCTGTGGTTCATCCAGCACGGCCTCTACGGCCGGTCGCTGTCACCGGTGTTCACCCGGGCCGAGCACGACGCCTTCGAGAACGGCTACGCGGCGGTCAACCGGGCCTACGCCGACGCGGTGGTTGACGAGGTGCGCGCGCGGGGTGGCAAGGCGCTTGTCCTGCTGCAGGACTACCACTTCTACCTCGTGGCTGACTGGGTGCGGGAGCAGTGCCCGGATGCGGTGCTCACGCATTTCATCCACATTCCCTGGCCGGGGCCGGACGAGTGGCGCATCCTGCCCGCCGACATCCGGGAGCGACTACTGCGCGGGCTGCTCGGTAGTGATGTGGTCGGTTTCCATACCCGGCGCTACGCCCGCAACTTCGTCCTGTGCGCCCAGGAGCTGCTCGGCCTGCCGATCGACCTGGAGCAGCTGACGGTGACGGTGGCGGATCGGGTGGTCCGCGCCCGGTACCACCCGATCTCGGTCGACCCGGCGGCGCTGGACGCTACGCAGGCCTCTGAGGAGGTGGCGGCGCATGTRGCGATGCTGCGCTACATCTTCCTCGACGATGACCGTCAGCTCATCCTGCGGGTGGACCGCACCGACCCCAGCAAGAACGTCGTGCGTGGCTTTCTGGCCTTCGGCACCCTACTCGATCAGCATCCGGAGCTGGTGGGCAAGGTCAGCTTCCTGGCGCTGCTGCAGCCCAGCCGCACCGACGTGCCGGAGTACGCCGACTACATCGCCCTGATCGGCGCGGTCGTCGCGGAGATCAACGCCCGGCATACCAAGGAGGGGCGCCAGCCGATCGACCTGCGGATGGTCGAGGACTTCCCGCTCGCCGTGGCGGCCTACTCCATCTGTGACGTTCTGATCGTCAACGCGATCGCCGACGGGATGAACCTGGTCGCGAAGGAGGTCGCGGTCGTCAACCGGCGTGGCGGCGTGCTGGCGCTGTCGGAGATGGCCGGGGCGCACGAGGAGCTGGGCGAGTTCGCCGTTACCCTGCACCCCTTCGACGTGCAGCAGATGGCCGACGCCCTGTACACCGCGCTGACGATGCCGATGGAGGAGCGCCATCGTCGGCTCGCCGCGGCCGCCAGACAGGTCCGCACCCACGACGTGCGGCGCTGGCTCGACGACCAGTTGGTGGACTTGCGGCGGGTCGCCGGATTCGGGTGACCGGGCTCCCGGCGCGGGAAGGGAATGGCAAGATCGGGCAGAATGGCGAGATTGGGCAAAGGTACATCGCCATCCGGGATCGGACATGCCGATCGCGGGTAGTCTCGCACCGGAAAACGATGTGCATCGGGTCGCCGGGCGGCCCCGATGAGGACGAACGGGAGTGGACGTGGCTAGTGAGACCGGTCACCACAAGGCCAACACGGGTTCGTGGGCCGCGGTACTTCTGATCATCGTAGGCTTTGTTGTCGGGACGTTCGCCCTCCCGCTCGCCTCGGTGCCGTTGTGGATCGCGGCTGGCGCACTGCTGGTCGTTGGCGGCGTCTTCGCCCTCGCATCCAAGATCATGGAGCAGGCCTACTGAGTGCAGTGCCGATCTGGTTCACGAGGCCTGGCGCGGCACCTACCAGTTCATCGGGCTGCCGCGCCGCGGCGCTCGGCCGCCGGCCGAGCTCAGGCCGGCGGCGTTCCCGACTCAGGCCGGCGGGCCGGGTTTCGGGGCCCCTGCCGGTCCGACGGCCTCCCGCAGGCCCCGCGGCGTGACGAAGGAGACGAGCCGGGCCGAGTCCTGACCCAGCTCCGCCCAGCGCGTAACGGTCAGATCCTGGATGGCGAGTGCCGCCGTCGGAAACGTGGAGATCCGGTATCGCTCGGCCGGGGGCAGCAGGGCCACGGCCAGCGTGTGGATACCGGGATTGTGCCCGACGAGCATCACGCTGGGCACTCCGTCGTCGATCTCACGCAGCCGGTCCAGCAGGTCCTGCGCCTCGGCCAGATAGAGCCGGTCCTCGGTCAGGACCGGGACGTTCGGGGGGAGCGCATCCGCGAGGCCCTCGACGGTCTGCCGGGTCCGCAGCGCGGAGGAGCACAGAATGAGGTCGGGCGCGAGCTTGTTGTCCGTGAGGTAGCGCGAGATGAGCTCGCAGCCCCGCCGGCCCGATCCGGACAGCGGTCGATCGGCGTCGTGGATTGACCCTTCGGCCCAGTCCGACTTTGYGTGCCGCAGCAGAAGAAGGCGCCGCCGTGGTTTCACGAGCGAACTCTCCGCCGTACGGGGAGGAAATCGACGGCGCGACGTCCGTCGCGTTCCAGCCGGAATTGCCGTTCCAGCCGGAGTTGCCGGGAATCCGTACCTGGCGTGGCGGGCGCGGAACGGCGAGCAGGACCCTGCAGGGCTGGTTCGATATAAAGTATGATATTCAGGGAAAAGAATTTTCCGGCGAATTTCCCAGGGTCTATCTGTGGCAGCACGGCCCGGGGTTTCTTGCCGCCACCGCCCGGATCGTCGAATCCGGCCTCGCCGGGAGCCATACCCGTGYCCACCGCGCCCTCCCGCGTCCGGTCCCCGCGCCGCCGCGCCGCACGCCCCGCGGCGTGAGGTGATGACATGCAGACTGCCCAGGATGGGCCGGGTCCGTCAATGAGGTATGGCCCGACCGGATAGCGAGGGCGTCGCGGCCGAGCCGTCTGGAACCATGATCCTGATCATCGCCGCCGATATCCGGGCAGATCGGCMGGCGTGAGGAGCCACCGCGTGACCAGGGGGCGATCACCGCTGCGGGACGCGCCCGGGGTCACCGGGCGCGGTCCGCTCAGCTCGCGACCGACACGGACAGCAGCAGCCGGTCGGCGAAGACCAGGGCGTCGTCCGCGCTCAGCCGCCCGCGGGGGACGACGGAAGCACGCTCGTCCGAGGTCAGGCCGCCCCACACCCCGTGCTCTTCCTGACAGAAGATCGCGGTGGCCAGGCATGGGCGCTGCACCGGGCAGTCGGAGCAGATCTTGCGGGCCCGCCTCTCGGCCGCGGCCCGGGCTTTCGTGTTGCGGCCGTCCGGCRGGAAGAATGCGTCCGGGTCGCCGTCGCGGCATGCCGYTTCCTGGCGCCAGTAGGCGGGCCAACCAGCTCCGAACGGCTGTGGCGGCAGATCACGGCCGGGAAGAACCGGGACGCCGGCGCTCATCGTGCACCGCCGGACACGTGGTGACACGCGGCGGACAGGGAGCTGAGCGTGGCGAAGCTTCGAGCGGGTAGCACGCTGGGCTGACTGGGCATACCGTCTCCTGCTGACGTTGCAAAGGCGGACACACTGCTTTTCCAGACCGCCGAATCCGGTGTTGCCTACACCCAGACAGGCAGGTCGACCTGGTCGAGCCGAGAAGCCCTCGGGCGTTCCGGGTGGAATCCGTCGACGCTGCCTTTTCGGTTGGCCTACCGTGGCCGGAGCCCCGCTCGGAAACGATCCCGTCTCGTCTCGTTAACCGAGGAACGTAGACGTCTCTCGACCGGATAGCAAGGGTTCCGGAACGCGGACGTCCGGGGCTCCGTACCGGCGTGTGCCGAGGTAGATGGTCACGCACCGTGCGCGTTCCGAGATGACTGCCGTCGGGCGGGATCGGTGTTGCCGTCGGTCGGGCTCGGTCGCCACGGCGGCCGGTGCCGGGCTCGCCGGGTACCRCCGGATGGGCGGGGAAGCGCTACTGGACAGCGGAAACAGCCTGCATGAAGATCGTTGCCGGATGGCCGGCGCGGCCCGGGAGGGGCGTCGGCGGGGCATCGTCGATCAAGGTTGGAGCGGTACCCGGGTTCGATTGCGTACGGGTGACGATCCCGCGAAGGTCCGCTTACCCCGGTTCTCGGGGGATGATTTCGGTAGAGAAATGTGCGCAGAACCACATCCGATGCTTTTGCCGCTGCATGCGCCCCTGACCTCTGCGGGGTGCAGGGGCGGCGATGACGTGGCCGGCACGACCGGGATCCCCCCGGGTAGACCCCCCGGGTAGACCCCCTGGGTAAACCCGCCGGCCCGGTCGAAGCCGGTCGAAGCCTCGGTCGGGCCGGCGGGTCGCGGCGGTCAGCGGGCCGGGCAGGTGGGGAGCCCGGTCGCCGCCCAGCCGTGGAATCCGCCGATCACGTCGGTGGCGCGCCACAGGCCGAGCTGTCGCAACGAGTCGGCTGCGAGGCTGGAGGTGTAACCCTCTGAGCAGATCACGATGACCTGCAGATCGTCCCCCGTCGCCAGTGGCAGGCACGCGTCGCTGGTGGGGTCGAACCGCCATTCGAGGACGTTGCGCTCCACGATGACGGCGCCGGGGATCTCCCCCTCCGCGGCGCGTTGCGCCGCGGGTCGGATGTCGACCAGCACCGCGTCGCCGTTCTCGGCCAGGGCACGCGCGGCCTGCGCCGGTTCGAGTCGGTGCAGCCGGGACCGGGCCGCCGCGAGCATCGCGTCAATCCGGCTCGGTGGTGTGGCTGTGGCGTGCTCGGTTGCCGTCATGCGCCGCTCCCGGCCACCGCGTGGGTCGGAGCCCTGCGGTCGCCCCTGCCCGCCTCCATCGCCGCGGTGGCCGCGCCGATGGTGACGGCCGGGCCCAGGACCGTCGCGGCTGCCGCGGCCGCGGGTGGGATCTCGACGGCACGCGGATCCTCCGCCCGGCCGCCATCGGCCGGCGCCGGCGCGAACCRCATCGACAGTTCCGGTGGGGAGTAGGCGTGGATCGTCGTCGCGACCTGCCGGCCGCGGTTGGCGACCCGGTGGATGTGGGTCGGGTCGAAGCCGACCACGGCCCCGGTCCCGTGCCGGTGCACCTGGGAGCTGGTCCAGCTCCGGTCGTACTGGTCCTCCTCCACGAAACCCTCGGCGACCGTCAGCGCCMCCAGCGCGCCGCCGTGATCGTGTACCTCCGTCTRCTGCCCCGGATACCAGCCGATCAGCCACACCTCCACGGTCGCGGAGAGCAGCAGCCGGGTGTACCACCGGCGGTCGGGACGGTGACGGATGACGGGACGCCAGACCTCGGGTGTCGCCGCGAGCGCGGCGGTCAGTTCGCACAGGGTCACCAGGTCGATGAGGCCCGGCTCATCGCTCAGGCACGAGGCCGGCACGAAGGGGTCGGCGCTGCGGGTGGGGTCGGCGATGCAGGTGGGGTCGGCGATGCGGATGGGGTCGGCGATGAGGACCGGGTGGAGGAGGGRCACGGGTCACTCCCAAGACGCGGGTGATGCCGGGACGCGGGTGATGCCGGGACGCGGGTGATGCCGGTGGCGTTCGCCGGCACACTGCCGGACACGGCCGGGCGGGGAGAAGCGGTGCCGCGCGCGGGACTGAGGCGCCGGGTCACCGCATCGAATGAGCACGATGGTGATGTCCTGCCGGCGTTGGCCCGCCGCGACGCAGGCACGGAGCGCGACGGCGCGGAGCGGTGGAGATCACGGTGCGAACGGGCTGAGYGTGGCGTCGCGCGGCCGACGGATCGTCGGGGCGGGGCGACGGAACTGTCAGCTGGACCAGCCGATCAGCCAGCCAGGGACGGCAGGCGACGAGCCACCGGCGCCGCCGGCGGCGCCGCGGGAGGATGACGCTGGCTCAGGCCCGCCCGGTACACGCCGCGCTGACGACCCGGCTCAGGTCCGTCACACGGTCGCGGTGCAGGAAGAGGTGGGGCACTGCCATGAACAACACTCTACGTTGGAGGTAGCCCGGCGCGTTGTGGCCTCCCGAGACCCGGCCGGTGCCCGTCATGGCGTTCCGCCCGCGGCTCCACGGAGTGGGTGTTTGCCGGATATCCTGCATGGCAGGCAATCCTTCCGCCTGGGCAGGCGCCCGCGCGTCACCCTGCTGGAGCGAGGGACCGGAAATGAGGTGCCACGCGCGGTGGTTTTCGTCGAATTCCGTCGATACCCGGACGAAGGTTCGGTCATTGCCCTGGGCCTGGGCCGATGAGCGGACCCGTCCCCGATGTCGATCCCACGCGGCTCGAACAGCTTCTGATCCAGCTCTCCGAGCAGGTGAACGAAGTGGCGTCCGTGCAGACCCGGATGCGTGGCCTGCTCGACGCGGTCGTCGACGTGGCCCGGGAACTGAGCCTGCCGGTCACCCTGCGCCGGATCGCGCAGGCCGCCTGCCAGCTCGTGGGGGCCAAGTACGGCGCCCTCGGGGTGATCGGCGACGACGGGGAGATCTCGGAGCTCATCCACGTGGGCTTCCCTGACGAGGTGCCCACCATGATCGGCAGGCTTCCCGAGGGGCGCGGCCTGATCGGGGAGAGTCTGCGCCACCCGCGGCCGTTGCGGGTGGCCGACGTCGCCCGTCATCCCGTCGCGATCGGGTTTCCCGGCGGGCACCCGCGGTTCGACACCTTCCTCAACGTCCCGATCATGGTGCGGGGCGCGGCGTTCGGAACGCTGTTCCTCGGCGCGAAGCGCGGCGGCGGCGAGTTCACCCAGGAGGACGAGGATCTGGCGTGCGCGTTGGCGGCCGCGGTCGGTTTCGCGATCGAGAACGCGCGGCTGTACGAGGAGACCAGGCGCCGGCAGGCCTGGCTCTCGGCCAGCGCGGAGATCACGACCGCGCTGCTGTCGGTTGCGGAGCCCGAGAAGGCGCTCGACCTGGTGGCCCGGCGGGCCCGTCAGGCGACTGCGGCCCGGCTCGCCGCGATCCTCGTCCCCGACGAGGMCGGCCTGGTCGTCGGGGTTGTCGACGGGGAGGGGGACGACGACCTGCGGGGCCGGGTCTTCGCCGACAACCGCCGCCTGAACGAGGCCATGCGCACCGGCCGGGCCGTGCTCGTGCCCGCCGACTCCCCGGGCGGTCCGCTGTTCGGCGCGGACCATGCCGACCTCCCGGTGAAGGTCGGCATGGTGGTGCCGCTGATGGCGGGTGGCCGGGCGCTGGGCATCCTTGTCCTCGGCTCGGGTGGGCGTTCGGCCTCCTTCGGCGGTCTGGACCTGGAGATGGCCGCGGCTTTCGCCGGGCAGGCCGCGCTCACCCTCGAACTGGCCCGGGTGCACCGCGACCGGGAGCGTCTGGCCGTCTTCGAGGAACGGGACCGCATCGCTCGGGACCTGCACGACGTCGTGATCCAGCGGTTGTTCGCCACCGGTCTGCACCTGCAGAGCCTCGCCCGGGCCGTGGACAGCCGGGCGGCCGAGCGGCTGGACGCCGCCGCCGGCGAGCTTGACCAGACCATCTCCGACATCCGTCAGACGATCTTCTCGTTGACCTCCAACGCTGCTGAGGAGACCGATYTGCGCGCCGAGATCCAAGCGGTCATCGCCCAGGCCGAACGGGCCCTGGGAATCACCCCGACGGTCCGGCTGGACGGACCGATCGACCGCGGGGTCCCCGCGGCCATCCGCCCGCACATGCTCGCGGCGCTGCGCGAGGCGTTGTCCAACATCGCCCGCCACGCGCGGGCCTCCCGGATCCACGTGTTGCTGCGGGTCACCGACGCTGACCTCCTGGTCGAGGTGCGCGACGACGGCCGCGGCCCTGGCAAGGCCTCGCGCAGCAGCGGGCTGGCCAACCTGCGACACCGTGCGCTCGACCTCGGCGGCCGGATGGAGTTCGGCCCGGGAGCGGGCGGCATCGGCACCACCATGACCTGGCAGGTTCCAGTGATCGCGCCGTTGCCCGAGCTTCGCGTGCACTCCGGCGAGGGATGGGGCGTCCTCGGTTAGCGGGTGCGGCGGGGTTGCGGGGAGCCCCGGGCCTCAGAGGCCTCAAGAGTCTCAGGGGTTCAGGGGTTCAGCCTGGTGGCGAACACCGCGGCCTGGGTCCGGCTCTCCAGCCCGAGCTTGGACAGCATGCTGGAGACGTAGTTCTTCACGGTCTTCTMGGCGAGGAACATCCGGCTGGCGATCTGGCGGTTGGTGAGCCCCTCCGCGATCAGCCGGAGGATGCGCCGCTCCTGGTCGGTGAGCCCGGAGAGCCGTTCGTCCTCGGCCGGTCCCTCCCGCAGCCGCACCAGGACCCGGGGCGTCACCGCGGGATCGAGCAGAGACTTGCCCGCCGCCACCTGGCGCACCGCGTCCACGAGGGCGGTTCCCCGGATCTGCTTGAGAACGTAGCCGGCCGCGCCCGCCATGATCGCTGTGAAGAGCGCCTCCTCGTCGTCGAACGAGGTCAGGATGAGGCAGGCGATCCGTGGATCGCTCGACCGGACCTGCCGGCAGACCTCGATACCGCTGCCGTCCTCCAGGCGTGCGTCCAGCACCGCGACGTGGGGCTGGAGAGCCAGGATCCGGGCGACCGCCTCATCGGCCCGCCCGGCCTCCCCGACCACCTCCACATCGGGTTCGTCGGTGAGGAGATCCCGCAGCCCGCGACGCACCACCTCGTGGTCGTCAAGAAGGAACACCCGGATGGTTCCGGTGATCGACGCAGGCCCCGGTGCGTCACCGACTCCGGAACCGTCCGCCAGTTCGTCTGACACCGTTGACTCCGCCCGACCCTGACGCCGTAGAAGACCGTCGCTGTTGTCACCTGCAGCAAGCAGAATATAACGCTCGCTGTTGGAGGCGGTGACCTCGACCGCACGGAAGCGGTGTCGTGCGTCTCGGCGGATGYCGTTCGGTGAACCCGTGAACGCCGGTTCCGGCCTCATCCGAAAAGGGTAGGTCCGGGCGGCGTCCGCCGAAGTCCGGTGAGGTGTAATCGAGCGACTTCATGATGTGATTACGCCAGGTCGCAATTGGYGTGCCGACGGCGGATGCAGAGTCCGTCCGCGAGCCCGGAGGTTTCGCCTGCTCCCCGGCGCGGCGCTGCGGCCCGTTGGCCGTAGCAGGGGAACCTCGATCGGGGCCGTCCGGTGTTTGTATCGTATGTCCGCCATGTGGCAAAAAGCACCCCGCTGCGTAGCGCATCCGATCCGTCCGTCAAGATGCAGTTCTCGCCCTCAGGTGCCGGCGCCATTCTCCGGGGTCGGCCGATCATGGGCGTCTTCGGCGTAGCGGCAGACAGAGATCGAGGGAAAGGACGTGCGGTCGTGCGATGGGGTAGGGGCGACGTGGCGACCACCACGGTCGCGGCGAGGATCGCGACGCTTCTGACGGAGCAGGCCGGCGGCGGGGCGCTCACGGATCCGCGGCTCGCCGCGGCGGCCAGCCGTTCCTGGACGCTGACGGAGACGATCGACTCCGCCGGGTCCGTTACCTGTCGGGTGACCACGGCCGTCGTCGCGGCCGTTGTCGCGGGCGCCACCGCGACGGCCTCCGAGGTCCCCGTGGTGACGGGACCGCAGCCGGATCCGACCCTGTCGTACGAGCAGCTCGTTCGCTACCGTGACGCCCTGCTCGCCGCGGATTTCGCCGTTCAGGAGGTCTTCGAGGACTGGCGGACGGTCGCTCTCGACGTGCGGGTCGCGGAGGAGGCGGAGGATGCCGCTCTGGCCGACCTGCCCGAGGCGACCGGTGAGGCTGTCGAGACCGGTGAGGCCGCCTTCTCGACCGCCGTGGACTCGCAGCCGGCCGTGGACTCGCAGCCGGCCGTGGACTCGCAGCCGGCCGTGGACTCGCAGCCGGCCGTGGACTCGCAGCCCGCGCAGGTCGCCTCGACAACCGGGGAACAGCCCGTCAGGCCCGCAGCGGAGGCGGAGGCCGAGGACGCGCCGGTCGTGACGGGTAGCCGGAAGCGGCCCGGCCGGAGGTCGGCCGACGCAGGCCGTCCGCGAGCCCGGCGCGGTCTGTTGCGACGTCGTGTTCCCGCCGGGAAAGCCGTGGCCGTGGCATCCGCGGCCGACACGGGCGGCTGCGACGACGCCGCCGCGGCCGAGGCTGCCGACTCCACCACCCCCGACTCCATCGTCGGCGGGTCGTCGGCGTCCTGATGCCGGACCGCTGGGGTGCCTGACCGCCGGGCGGGCCTTCGCGGCTTCGGGACTACTCGACGGTCGTGACGGTCGCCGCCGTGGCGGCCGTTGTCGTCGTGGCGGCTTCCGCCGTCGCGGCGTCCACGTCCGGCAGGTGCCGGCGGGATGCCACGACGGTCAGGCCGCGGAAGATCGGGATCGCTCAGTAGGGGCGGCGGTGGCGGGCCGACGAGTTCCCCGTGCCGCGAATCCAGCCGTGTTGGGGCACCCGGAGCGGCGTCCCGGGGCCGGCGGCTCGCAGCCGGCTGATGAACGGCGTGACGAGCAACGCGCCGACCGCGAAGCCGACTACATGTGCTCCGTACGCCACGGTACCGCCGTCGGCGACGCCGAATCCGGTGAAGTAGATGTACTGCAACGCGAACCAGAAACCGAGGACGATCCAGGCCGGCAGCCAGAACGGCAGAAAGAACAGGACGGAGACCAGGCCGATGACGCGGGCCCGTGGGAAGAGCACCAGATAGGCCCCCAACACGCCGGCGACCGCGCCGGAGGCGCCGATCAGGGTGTTCGTCGACCCACCCTCCAACAAGGCGAAGCCGTACCCGGCGGCGTATCCGCAGACCAGGTAGAACAGCGGGTAGAGCAGCCTGCCCATGCGATCTTCAATGTTGTTGCCGAAGACCCCGAGGAACAGCATGTTGCCGATCAGATGAAGCCAGCTTCCATGCAGGAACATCGAGGTCAGCACCGACAGCACCGGGATCTTGTCGAAGCTGGGCGGTGATTCCACGATGCATCMCGGGTTGCCGGYCGCATCCACCCCGATCCGGCCGGAGTTCGCGGCGGTGAGCTGCGCATTGTGCACCAGTTCCCACGGGATCGCGCCCCACTCCTGAAAGAACCGCTGCTGCTCACAGATGTTCTGTGCCGCCGACGTCTCCGTGCCGGCGACCGAGCTGACCACCGGTTCGAAGAAAACGAAGATCACCACGTTCGCCGCGATGAGCAGCCAGGTCACGACCGGGCGGCGGCGCAGGGGATTGATGTCGTGAATCGGGATGACCACACTGACATCCTGCCCGATGCGCCTGGGCAACTACTCCTACCTGGCACTCCTGGCCGACGATCAGCCAGGGGCCGTCGGCCTCCGCCTCCGCCGCGAAGATCACACCGGGGCGATGCCGCCGCTGGGAAACTTGGCCTCACCCTGGCCGAGGGGCCGGTCGACCGAGACGGCGAACCATGGAAGGCGAACCATCCGCACTACCTCAMTTCACAGTTCCTGGCATCCTCGCGATACTGCCGTGGGCTGGAAGGCAATCCGTACGAGGACGGGGGTGTCAACCAGCTGGAGCACGCGCCAGACCGCCGAGCAAGCACGGCGGTCTGGCGCGGATGCCGATGTCGTCGCTGCGGCGCTTCTGCACGACATCGGTCGTGCCCCTGGCGTCGCCGCCGCCGACGTCACCTTCGATGATGTCATCATGATGCGCGTCCACTTGACCAATAGCGCCCATCTCGAGGAGTTCAACACGCTCTATGCGACCTGGGTCAAGGACCCCTCCCGGCCCGGACCACCGTGTGCGTCGACCTGCCCCGTKACTTCCTCGTCCTCGTCGACGCGCTCGCCGTCCTCGACGCCGCCGACTGAGTGGGGGTAGCCGCGAGTTGGACTCCTGTCGGGTTGGGGTTCGAGGGCAGGACGGGCGGGTGACGAGCTCGGGCGGGTGACGCAGTGGTGTGAGACCGCAGTTGTGTGAGACGCACGACGRTCGGCCCGGGCCAGCGCCACCCAGGCCACCGCCGTCGACCGGGGTGGGCGAGAGTGGGGAGGTGACCCCTCGTTCGACGATCGCCGTCCCGCCGCCCGCGCTCACCCCCCGGCCCCAGACCCCGGTGGCGGACGTGGGCGACCTCGTCGCCCGCGATCGGCGGGTGGTCTGGCATCCGTATGCTTCGGTGTCCGGCTCCACGCCRCTCTTCCCGGTCGCATCCGCCGCGGGGACCCGGCTGACGTTGACCGACGGCCGGGAATTGATCGACGGGATGTCGTCGTGGTGGGCGGCGATTCACGGCTACCGGCATCCCGTGCTCGACGAGGCGGTGCGCGGGCAGCTCGAGACGATGTCCCATGTGATGTTCGGCGGTCTGACCCATGAGCCGGCGGTGGCCCTCGCCGAGACCCTCGTGGCGATCACGCCGGATCCGTTGCGGCGGGTCTTCCCGTGCGATTCGGGTTCCGTCGCCGTCGAGGTCGCGATCAAGATGGCGCTGCAGTACTGGACCGGACGGGGCCGGCCGGGCCGGACGCGCCTGCTCACCATCCGACGCGGCTACCACGGCGACACCTCGGGCGCGATGGCGGTCTGTGATCCGGACGCGGGCATGCATCACCTGTTCAGCCACCTGCTGCCCCRCCATCTGTTCGCCTCCGCCCCGGCCTGCGCCTTCGACGAGCCGTGTGAGGACGCTCACGTCGCCGAGATCGAGGGGCTGTTGGCCGGGCACGCCGACGAGATCGCGGCGGTCATCTGCGAGYCGGTTGTGCAGGGCACCGGAGCCATGCGGTGGTATGCGCCGGGCTGGCTGGCGCGGCTGCGCGAGCTGTGCGACCACTACGGGGTGCTGCTGATCGCCGACGAGATCGCGGTCGGGTTCGGCCGCTCGGGCGAGCTGTTCGGCTGCGACCATGCCGGCATCAGCCCCGACATCATGTGCGTGGGCAAGGCGATGACCGGTGGATACCTGTCCATGGCCGCGACGCTGTGCACCGACGAGGTCGCGGCGGGCGTCTGCGACTCGCCGGCCGGCGCGTTCATGCACGGCCCCACGTTCATGGGCAACCCCCTGGCGAGCGCGGTCGCGAACGCCAGCATCGACCTGCTCCTCTCCTCGCCCTGGCAGGCTCGGGTGCGCGAGATCTCCGCCGGGCTCTCCGCCGGGCTCGCCCCGGCCGCCGACCTGCCCGGGGTCGCCGACGTGCGGGTACTCGGCGCCATCGGAGTGATCGAGACGCGGGAGCCCGTCGACATGACCGTGATCCAGCCGCTGTTGGTGGATCTCGGGGTCTGGGTCCGCCCGTTCGGACGGTTGGTCTACACGATGCCGCCGTTCATCATCTCCCCCGCCGACGTGGCCACCCTGGCCGCCGCGATGGTCGAGGCGGTCGCCCGTACCATCTGATCGCCGCGTCACCGGTTCGTCCGCGTCACCGGTTCGTCCGCGTTACCGACGCGTCGGTCCCTACGCCGCCGCCAGGTGTCAGGAGCGGACGGCGGGCATCGAGCTGGTCCCTCGGCGGTCCCTCCCTCGGCCGTCCTTGGTCTCCGGGCGGCGGACGTGCCGTTTCCCGGGCGTGTCGGATGTGGTCTCTCGGCGGTGTCCCGCAGCCGACGCGACCGGGCGGCCCGTCGTGACGCCTCCTTCGGCCCGGCATTCGTCGTCGCAGGTCAGGTGCCATTTCCTGGGCAACTATCGCGCGCGTGCCGGGGAGAAAACACGGCTCGGCGACGCCGCGAACGGCTAAGAACCGGCATTCGGACGGTTGCGAATTGGCGAAGCGCCTTCGTACTCTTCGTTCTCGAAGATTCACCGTAAGTAGCAGCGACCAGGTTGGATTCACCGGGCGGTTCCGGCCGGGTACGGCCGTGGACAAGAACGAGGAAGGCCATCCACCAATGCCGTTACGCATACGACTGGCGCGGGGCGCGGGTTCCGTTCTGGTGGGCACCCTTCGGCGTGGCTGGCGGCGAGTCCGCGGGGTGACCACGCGGGGAGCGGGCACGACTGCCCGGACCGGTCGCGGGGCGGCACGAGGCGAAGCGTCCGCCCCACCCGCGAGCGCCGAACCCGTCGGCCCCTGGATGATCGGCCCYCCGCCGTTGGGCCCTCGCCTGGCCGGCCCTCGCCTGGCCGTGCTGCGCCTGCTCGGCCACGGCTGGATGCTGTGGCGCGCGCCCGGGGGGTTGATGCGGCGGGGGTTAATCGTAGTCTTCTGCTGGCTGAGCATGGCCGGGTTCGCGGCGGCGGGTCTGCGTCCGCGATGGACCGACCTCGCGGCCTTCGCCACCTTCGTTGTTCTCGGGGCGCTGGCCGTGGTGGCGTCCGGACGGCTGGGTGAGGATCTGACCGTTCCCGGGGCCCGACGTCATGACCTGCTGTCCACCTGGACGCTGGCGGCGGCGGTCCTGCTGCCGCCGTTCTACCCGGCGGTTGTCAGCCTGCCGCTGTGCTGGCTCGCCGGCCGTCGTGATCCAGTACAGCCGCCGCATCTGCGCGTGTTCCACGCCGCGGCGTTGGGCATCGCGGGCTTCTGTGCCTCCAGCGTCCATCTGCTGCTTAGCCCCGATCGAGGGCCGTTCACCGTCGACAACCTCGTCGGGTCCGGCGTCGCGGTGCTGGCCTTCCTCGCCGCGGTTGCGGTTTACCCGGTTGTGGCGAGGCTGACCGTGATGGGGATGAGGCTGACCGTGATGGGGATGAGGCTGACCGTGATGGGGATGGCGACGTCCGATGGTCGGGAGAGCCTCGATTCGTGCTCCGGTGTGGCGGCCGGTCCAGCCCGGCCGGGCTGGCCGGACCGGCCGGACCGGACCGGGGTCGTCCCGTCACCTGTCATCCCCGCCCGGACCCCGCTCCGGCATGCGTGCCGCGACCTCGTGCCCGCGCAGGCCGCCGAGATCTGCTCGTCGATCGTGGTCGCGGTGCTGTGGGCGGCGAACCCGTTGCTCATGCTGGCGATCACACCCCCCGTCCTGCTGCTGCAACGCAGCCTGTTGCACGCCGAGCTCCTGCATGCCGCGCGGTCCGACGCGAAGACCCGGCTGGCCAACCCGGCGTACTGGCGCCAGGTCGCGGAACGCGAGATCAACCGGGCCTGCCAGGTGGGGCGTCCACTGTCGGTGCTCCTGGTCGACATCGACCACTTCAAGCGGGTCAATGACAGGTTTGGTCATCTCATCGGGGACGTCATTCTGATCGCGGTGGCGGACGCGCTGCGGGCGGCGACCCGCCCCCGGGATCTCGTCGGACGGTTCGGGGGCGAGGAGTTCGTGGTGCTGCTCACCGAGGTTGAGCTGGAGAACGCGGCCGATGTCGCGGAACGGATCCGCCGCCAAGTCGYCGGAACCCACTGCCGGCTGGAGGGCCGGCCTCCCCTGTCGGTGACCGTGTCCGTGGGAGTCGCGACACATCACGGCCCCCGCGGCGACCTCGCCGGCCTCATCGCCCGTGCGGACTCCGCGCTCTACCGGGCCAAGGCCGATGGTCGTAACCGGGTACGGCTCGCCGGGCCGGTCTACAGCTCCGTCTGAGGCCGCTGCGGGCTCCGCTGAGGTGGCGGGCCCCGCTGATGCCAGGTGGCCGGTGTGCCGATCAGGCGGCGCGCGCCGCCCGGATCGTGTTGCGCAGCAGGAGCATCGTGGTGACCGGTCCCACGCCGCCCGGCACCGGGGTGAGGGCGCCCGCCAGGGACGAGACGGCCGCGGCGTCCACGTCACCGACCTGCCCGGTCTCGGTCACGACGGTGCCGACGTCGATGACGGCCGCACCCGGGCGGACGAAGCCGGCGCCGACGAGGCGGGGATGGCCGGTGGCGGACACGATGATGTCGGCCTCGTGGGCGATGCTCACCAGTCCCTTGGTCCGGGAGTGACAGATCGTCACGGTCGCGTCCTCGGCGAGCAACAGCAGCGAGACCGGCTTGCCGACCACTGGGCCGCGGCCGATCACGCATACCCGGGCGCCGGACATCGGGATGCGGGCCCGGGTGAGGATCTCCACCACCGCGGCGGCGGTGGCCGGCGCGAAGCTCGGCAGACCCAGCGCGAGCCGGCCGAGACTGCTCGGGTTCATCCCGTCGACGTCCTTGGCCGTCGGAATGTGCTCGCCGACCTCGCGGGAGGTCAGCCCGCCTGGCAGCGGCGTCTGGACGATGATCCCGTGCACGGTCGGATCGGCGGCGACGGTGTCGATCGTGTCGAGGATCGCCGCCGGCTCGCCCTTCGGCTCATGCAGCACACAGCGCACGCCGACCTTGCCCGCGGTCCGTTCGATGATCTCGGCATAGGAATACGCGGCCGGATCCGCGGTCGGCAGGACCACCGCCAGGGTCGGCGTGACTCCCGCCGCAGCCAGCCTCTCGGCCTCGTCGACCACGTACCTGCCGATCTCGGCGGCCATCGACCGCCCGTCGAGCATCCTCATGTGCCGTTCCGATCCTCGTCGTTCTCGTGGTCTGGCTCTCGTGGCCCTGCGGTCCTGATGGTCCTCCGGGCCGTTCCGCACGTCCGGGCCGTTCCGTACGGGCAAGTCACCGCTGTCCGCAGGCCTTTCCCGCACTCGCGCGGGTTATGCCGTCCTGGCCCACCACGCCAAACCTGGGGAAGGCCCGGGATGCACCGGCGCAGCGAGCGGGGCGGCGGCGGGCACGGTTGTACCGTAGCAAGGCGGGTGGGCAGCTAACCTGCGCGGGGGAGCACGCCAGGGCGGCTCGGTGCACTCGGTTCCAGAACGCTCGGTTCCAGAACGCTCGGTTCCAGAACGGTCGGTTCCAGAACGGTCGGTTCTCGTGCCTCGGATTTTCGGAATAACGGATCCTCCCTGGGAAAGCCTTCCGGAAGAGGCCCGCCCCTGTGCGGTGGTGCAGCCGAGGTGGGCGATTTCCGAGCGGAAATCCGTGTATTACTAGATATGATCTTCCCGGTTCGGGGTGATGGTGGCAGGTGGTGCGGTCCGGCGGAGTGGGCTGGYCGGTCGTCGACGTTCGCGATCGTTCGAGTCGGCCGCCGCTCGCGGCACGTAGCGGCCCGCTCCTCGCTGTGACATCTACGGACGGCCGGAGCGACGCACCTGAAACGACGCACCTGAAACGACGCACCTGAAACGACGCACCTGGCCGGAAGCGTCCGGTGCCCGCTACGCCGCATCCCGAGCCACCCGCCACACTGGCTGTACTCAGGAACTCCGGCCGGCTTGCCGGATGTAGCGATATGAATGCGACATTCGTCCTGCTGCGATGAGTCCACGGAACTTGATGTCAGGTGGGTAGCGAGGGTATATCATTCACCATTTTCCCGAGTTTATTGTCCTGCTTCTCTTCTCGGCTACCATGGAGACGTCCCGTCCTTGACCACGACGTGGAGTATCGAGATGAAGTCATCCGCCCGCACGACCATCCGTGCGATTCTTCTGGTTTCATTCCTGGCCGCYGGCTCTCCGTGACCGGGGGGTTTCCCTCGTTGAAGGCACGTCAGCTTCTGCGAGTGTCTGGACGATTGGGATATCGAGTGACAAAACAGGACGATTCAGCTCACCGATGGCTGGAGGCGGACGGACGTCCACGACTTCGTCTTGCTTTTCATGACCGGATCACCATCGGGCCGGGGGTCGTCCGGCAGATACTGGTCAAGCAGGTGGGGCTGACGGTCRAGGAGGCGTTTGGAGGTGATCGATAGTGTCTAAGGTGGTATCGGTGCTGGTTCGCCGGGACGGCCCCTGCTGGTCGGCCTGGTCGCCGCAGTGTCCTGGTCTGGTGGCCRCCGAGACGACCGCCGAGGAGATGCGTGCCGCGTTGCCGGACCTGATCGCCTGGTACTTCGACGGGGACCCCGACGTCAACCTCCGGATCCACCTTGAGCTGGAGGTGCGCGGTGTCATCGTCCGGATCGCGCAGGATGCCGACGCCTGGGAACGGCAGCTGGTCGCCGAGCGTCTGGGCGCGGCCTTGGGCATGGACAGTCAGGCGGAACAACTGCGCGCCGTGCGGGCGAACGCCGCGGGCGAGGTGGTGTATGTCTGTGCGCTGCCGTCGGACCAGATCTCCTGGCTGACCGGGCAGATGGACGACGAGGACGATGCGGTCGTCGTCGCGCTTCCGGCGACGGAGAGCGAACTGTGGACCTTGCAGTTTGACGCGCTCCGGCGGCGAGGTGAAAAAGCGCCGGGTGCCGGCTACCGGCCGGAGGCAACCTTTGATGAGATCATGGCGACGTTCGCCGGGCCACGCCTCCAGCTCAGCGCATGACAGCCCGGCCCCGCGCCGGTCGGCCCCCGCCGGTGAGCGCCCGCGTGACGGCGGGAATCTCCGCCCTTCGGGCGAAGAGGATGTCAACGGGGGAGATCGCGCAGGATGAGGTCGAGGCCCGCGAGGAACTGGGCCTCGTTCTCCTCCCGTAGATGGGGTGCCGCATCGGAGAGATCCGGGTGGTGTTCGGCCGGCGGGCGTACCGCCGCGACCGGGCCGCCGCGGGCGCCGGCCCCCTCCCGTTCCACGGCCCGGGCGAGCTGGCGGGCCTCGCTGAGGGTGTGGCCGAGGGTGTAGAAGAGCAGCGTCTGGTAGACGTTGGCGGCGTCGGCCGGATCCATGCCTGCGCGGTGAAGCTGGGCGACCGCGTGATCAGCCCGCTCCCAGTAGGCGCCCACCCCGGGCGGGCGGCGCAGCACCAGCGGCGCCAGGGTCGGATGCGCCAGCAGGGAGCGTCGGAGCTGACGGAAGTTTTCCCGGATGTCCCGGCSGGGGTCGTCGGTCTCCGGCAGCTCCTCCACCCCGCGGATCACCGTGTCCGTCAGCGCGTCGAGCAGCGCGTTCTTCGTCGCGAAATGTCGGTACATCGCCGTGGGATCCACGTCGAGGAACGCGCCGAGGGCCCGCATGCTGAACGCGCCCGCGCCGTGCGTGTCCACGACCTCCATCGCTGCCGCCAGCAGCACCTCCCGGGACAGCGTGCCCCGTGGGGTCCGCCGGGAACCGACCCGCCGACCTCGCCGCCTACCGGTGTCCGCGTCGGCGGTTCCGATGCCTTCTGGCTCGTCATCGTCGGTGCCGGGATCGTGCGTGCCGGCGTCACCCTCCCGGGTGTCCTCGGAGCCTGGGCTCTCGTCGTCGGACCGGGGCGCCTTGGGATCGTTGGTCTCATCGTCGATGGCATCATGATAGTCAACGATGTTGACGCCGTCCCGCGGCTCGTGATGGTCTACTCCTCGGCCCAGGTTTCGCGCACCGGCCCGTTGCCACGGCGCTGCACCCGCACCCCTCGATAGCCCGGTCGCCAGCTTTCCAGCACGATCTCCCCGGCCGGCTCGTCGACGCTCGTGCGGACCACCTCGGTGAGCTCGACGCGGAAGAGGTCGAACGGCGTCGGCGGGCCGACCTCGGTGGCGAAGGAGGCCAGGACCTCCTCATCGTTGATCCACCGGGCCCGCCCGGAGACGCGGATGTCGCCGCCGGCCAGGTCCTGGCCCGGCCCGGGATTGGCGGCCAGGGCGAAGCGGGGGTCGCGACGCAGGTCCCGGGACTTGCGCGCATCCGGCATGCTCCCGAGCCACAGCTCCCCGAACCGGAAGTTCGTCTCGATTCCGCTCGTGCGCGGGGAGCCGTCGGCACGCACGGTAGCCAGGATGTGATGGCGGAATGCCGCGAACCGGGTGCGCGCGGTCTTGGCGAGGGCGGGTTGCGCGGCCTCGAAGTCGCGCCAGGATGTCGTCACCGCGCCATCGTGACATGAAAACTCTGCCATCTGCTGTCCTGGTTCACGGCTAGGCTTCCCAGACGTGCGATCGAGCCGGCTCACCGCGTTGCTCCTGCATCTGCAGGCCGTGCGGCGGGCCCGACTGACGCCGACGGCTGGCGGGAGGTGGAGCTCGCGACGGAGGGGCTCCAGGTGGCGCTCAGCCAACTGTGTGTCCTGGCGGACGGGGTCGTGGTGCTCGCCCCCGCCGAGTTGCGCACCGCCTTCGCCGAGGTGGGTCGACGCATGGCGGAGAACAATATGGCGGGGAACAGTGCTGCCGYGGCGGTGGGGAGCAACACTACCGTCGCGGGAGATCGGGAGATGCCGGTGAAGGAGGTCGCGCCATAAGTACCGGTGGGCTGCTAGTTGTCGCTCTGGTGATGGYCGTCGGCCTGGTCGGCGTCGTCCTCCCGGTACTGCCGGGCCTCGTCCTGGTCTGGGGCGCGGGTCTGTGGTGGGTGATCGCGGACGGTGGGGGAGTCGGTCRCTGGATCGTGCTGGCGCTCATGACCGCGCTGTTCGTGATCGGGGCGCTCACCAAGTACGTCCTGCCGGCTCGGGCTACGGCCGGTCGGGGGGTGCCGTGGCCCAGCCTGGCCATCGGCGCGGTGTGCGCGATCATCGGCTTCTTTGTAGTGCCGGTCGTCGGGCTCCTGATCGGTGGAGTGGTCGGGATCTACCTGGCCGAGCTGGTGCGGTTGGGGGATGCGCGAGYGGCGGGCCGCACGACCTGGGCCGCGATCGTCGCCTTCGGGGTCGGTGTGGTCGTGGAGCTCGCCGCCGGCGTCGCGATGGTGCTCGTCTGGTTGGTCGGCGAGTTCGTCGCGTGATGACACGTGACGACTCATGGCGATTCGTAACGATTCGTGACGTCGTGCTGCTGCTTCCGGTCTTCCGGAGTCCGCGGGGGCCGGGAGTCCGCGCGTCCCGATCCGGGGAGTCGACCGGCCCCGAGCCTGGTGGGCCGGTCTCCCGACGGCGCCCTCCGCCGCATGATCGCTATGYTAAGTAGGGGTAACCATTTCCGGTGCTCCGTGGTTGCCGCCTCGTCCGTCGTGTGCGGCTGTTAGCATCGTCCGAGTGATGCTGATGGAACGTCTCCTGACGGATCTCAATGGTGGACGGCGAATTTTCCACTCCGAATTTCACCGGGCTATCGGATCGAACCCCGGATGAGTGATCCGGGGCGGACCTACCGAAAATCTCAGAAATTTATACGATATTTTTTCCATTATTGTTCAGAGTGGCCGTGGTCAAAGTCGCGGTTCCTTTTTATGTCACATTCCTCCGGGGCTCCGCAGTGGTACCGGGCGCGCCCGCGGAGTCACCGGCCGATGCGGCGTCCGTTCTTTCCCCCGATGTCCTTCCCTTCTATGTCCTTCCCTTCGACGTCGAGGATCRTGTGGAGGCAGCCGGCCGCCGGGTTCCGCGGCCGCGGTCTGGTCGAGGCCTGACGAMGTGACCGGGAAACGTAGCGCGCAGGCTCCGTCCTTGAGGGCGGGAGGATGCCAAGAGAGGAGACCGTCCCGTGCGTGTCCTGGTGATCGGATTCGGGCAGGCGTTGCTCAACCAGCTGGGTTCGGCGCTGCCGCCGGGCAGTGTCACCCTCGTCGAGGACCCGGATCTGATCGACCGGCGGCGAGTGCGGCCGGCTGTCGAGAAGCTGCCCTGCGTGGCGGCCCTGCTCCCGGCGGCCTACCACCAGAGCGAGGACTTCCTCCCCGTCGTRCTCGCAGCGGCGGCCACCGGGGGACCCTTCACCGCCGTCGTCCCGGCCCTGGAGTACAGCGTCCCCGCCGCGGCCTTGGCCGCGGCCGCACTGGGCCTGCCGGGCGCGGGAGTCGGGGCCGCCCGATGCCTGTCGGACAAGATCGAACTGCGCCGGGCGGCGACGGCGGCGGGCATCGCGACCCCGCGCTGGCGGGAGGTCTTCGGCCCGGATGACCTCGCGGCCTTCGGGGTGGAGAGCCCGGTGGTGCTCAAACCCGCCAACCGGCACGGCAGTCTCGGCGTGCAGATCCTCGACGCGGTGGAGGACGGGCCGCTCGACCTGGCGGCCATCTGGTCGGCGACGGTCGCCGCCCTCGACGACGGCGCGCTTCCCAACCGCCCGTTGCACTGGCGCTACCTGGTGGAGAGCCGGATGGTCGGCGCGGAGTTCAGCGTGGAGGCGCTGGTGCGCGACGGCGTGCCGAGCTTCGTCAACGTGACGGCGAAGCGGGTGCTGCCCGGGCGGCACCCGGTCGAGACCGGGCACGTCGTGCCGGCCCCCGGACCCGCGGCCAGGACCGCCGTGCTGAGCCGCGCGTTGACGCGTCTCATCGCGGCGATCGGCTTCGGGGACGGCATCCTGCACGCCGAATGGATGCTGACCGCCCGCTGCCCGGACGACCCGGTGCTCATCGAGTGCGCCGGGCGGATCCCCGGTGACAGTCTGGTCGAACTCATCGACTTGGCCTACGGAACCTCGCTGGCCGCGGACTACCTGGAGATTCTTTCCGGGGGGCGGCCCGCGCCGGCCGCGGTGGCGAGCGCCGCTGCGGCGATCCGCTTCCTGAGTGCCTCACCCGGTCGGGTCGACGCGGTCGACGGCGTCGAGGTCGCGCGGGCGGTGCCCGGGGTGCGGCGGGTGGCGCTGGCGGTCACCCCGGGCACGTCCATCCCGCCGCTGCGCTCGTCGGGCGACCGCATCGGCGAGGTGTTGGCGGTCGGCCCGACCCCGATGGATGCCGAGGCCACGGCGGCACGCGCCGCCGGGCTGGTGCGCGTGGCGGCGGCAGGGGCTCCGTTCGGCGCGGCTGTCATGCGGATCTAATTCCGTTGCCGCCGTCGCTCACCCTGATTATGAACACGTAAACGCCTGCCCGATCGGCACGTCGCGTACCCGCGCTATCCCGGGCTCCGCGTCCTGGTCGCATAATGCCGAGGTGGAACGCGCCAGCGAGAAATCGGATAGATGATTCTTGGCCTGTGGGTCGGCGTCCGGCGGGTGAGTACGGACATCGCCGTCGATCTGTCTACGGCTGCTGCTTCCACGCTCTCCCCGCGGCCGTGTTCCGCTTTTCCGTGCCTTTCTCCTCGTTGGCCGATGGGGGCCGAGGGCGCGCCGTGGCGGGTGCCGCCGTCGCGGCGGGGGTGATGGTGTCGGGGGTGCCGGTGTCGGGGGTGCCGGTGTCGGGGGTGCCGGGCCGGCGCGGTCGCGACCTGGTCACCGGATGACCGGGGTTACCGGATGACCGGGTCGACGGTTCTCATCCAGAATCCGACGGTGGTGCAGCCGGCCGAGACGTCGGTGTTCCTGGCACCCCGTCCGTCCTACGACCCGGTCCGGGCCGCGGCCGAGTCCGCCGCGGTGCGAGCGGCGCTCGCCGACCTCGGGGCCCGTCCCTGTGCCCCGTCCGAGATCCTCGCGGCGCTGCCCCGGGAGGTCCTGATCGAGCTCGCCGTCCGCGCGGTCAGCGCTGAGGACGACCTGCGAATGGCCGCCGCCCGCGAGGCGCTCCACGACTGGTCGGCGCCGGCGCTGGTGCCGGTGGTGCTGCGCCAGCCGCGGCTGCTGCTCGACCCCGGCGCCGCCCGCGGCGTGATCGGCCCCGACCAGGCGGACGAGAGCTACGCTCTGCGTCCCCTGGCCGGGTTGATGTTTCCTCGTGATCATTATGTCGATCTCGGTGAAGCGGTCGCGGTCGGCCGGTTGCGGCGCCGGGACCGGGCCCGCGAGACGGTCGTCATGGCGGCCGTGCTGCGCGGGTTGCGGGGCCGATCGGCCGAGGTCCGCGTCCCGGAGCCGCTGTTCCTGGAAGGCGGGGATCTGGTGAGCTGCGGCGATGTGGCCGTCCTCGGCACCGGTTGGCGGACCAGCCCGGCGGTCTGGGGGCTGTTGCGTCCGCATCTGCTGGCCAGCTTCGGTCACGTGGTGCGGGTCCGCGACGAGCTGCGGCGTGACGGCCAGCCCCATCTGAACTCCTGGCTCGGCCTCGGCCCGGGGATCGCCCTCGTCGCCGCCGATCGGCTGCACGCCCCGGCGGTGGTGGAACGCGACGGCGTCGCCGGCCGGGAGACGACGCTGGTCGACGCCCTGCGAACGATCAATCTCGCCGTCTGTCCGCTGGCACCGGACATGGTCGCGGCCTTCGCCGCGGGGGTGTTCTTCCTACCGGCCTTCGCGCCGCCGGAATCGGTCCTCCGGTCGGAGCCGGCCGCCCTGGTATCCACGGCGAGTGCGCCCTGGACCGAACCGGTGCTGTCGCGGTTCGGGATCCAGACCGTCGCGGTGCCGTTTGACGAACATCACAAGCAGTTCGGCAGCCTGCACCGGGCGCTCAACACCGTCCCGCTGCGCTGATGGCATGGCGCTTGCGGTGGGACTAAAATGCTTGCATGGCGACGATTCATGTCCGCGAGGTGCCGGAGGAGACCCTCACCATCCTCAAGGTCCGTGCCGCGCGCGCGGGCCGGTCATTGCAGCAGTATGTGCTGCAGCTGCTGGAGGGCGAGGCGGCGACGCTCACGGCCGAGGAAGCCGCGGACCAGGCCCGATCGATCGCCTCCCGCGGCACGGTGACCGCGACCGACGTCGTGGACGCGATAGCGCGGAYGCGCGCGGACCGTGGATGATCGTCCTGGACACCTCCGTGCTGGTGGAGTTTCTGGTCGGCACGGATGACGTCGCCGACGTGGTCCGTGCCCTGGCCACCCGGGAGCGGATCGCCGCGCCGCACGCGGTCGACCTGGAATGCGCCTCGACGCTGCGCGGCCTCGCCCGCGGTGGGAAGCTGCCCGAGGGCGAAGCATCACGTGCCCTGGAACTGCTTGGTCGCATGAACCTGCGACGCTATGGCCACGCCCCGCTCCTCCCCCGGATCTGGGAACTACRCCACAACATGTGGCCCTACGATGCCGCCTACATCGCGCTCGCGGAAACCCTGAACGCCGACCTTGTCACGGCCAACCGGAAACTCGACCGCGTTCCGGGTCTCCGCTGCACCGTCCGTGACCTCCAGAACGGGCCGTGAACGCTCCGACCGGACCCGGCTCGCCTCCAGCCCGAGCCCCAGCCCGGTCAGGTGGGAGTCGAACCATCAGYGTCGGCTTGCGGGGCGTCGGCTGCGGCATGCTACCGGCATGCCTGATTCGCGGATCAGCCTGGCCGATGCCCTGGAACTGAGGCGGACCGGCGACCTGTGGCTGTTCCGCGGCCGCACGGCGGCGGACCGGGCGATCCAGACGACGACCAACAGCCCGGTGAACCATGTCGGCATGGCGGTGGTCGTTGACGATCTTCCGCCGCTGATGTGGCACGCCGAGCTGGGAAATCGTTGCCGGACGTCTGGGCGGGCACGCATCAGCGCGGCGTGCAGTTGCACGACCTGCGTGCGGCGGTGGAGGTCTGGGCACGCCGTTTCCGTTCTGGAGCGGTGACGACCTGCGTCTGTCCGGAGGCTTCGTGCTGGGCGGGGAGATCGTCGTGGACGTGGACGACCCTGCCTAGCGTCGCGTCCGGTGGGTCCGTGCGGCGGCCGTTGACCAGGATTCGGTTCCTTGTCTTTCCAGAGCCTTTCGTGTCCGATTTATCCCTCTGGATAGGCAGGATGCGTCTGGGGGGATGCCGTCGTCATGGGGATGCCGTCCAGGTGCGGCACGGTGATCGCGGTGACCAGCAGGCCGCGGGCCGAGAGCCAACGACCGCCGAAGCCGGTCAGCTCACCGCCGGCCAGCCGTGGTCCCGCCACCAGGAGTTTCGCGGTGAAGGTGCMCCGGGCGGCCGGGCTCGGTGCCGGCGGGCCCATAGGTGCGGTGCCCGGGTGGATCACGAGGGCGGCGTCCCCGAAGCCGAGCCAACGTTCCGCCAACGGGTACCACGCCTTGTAGACAGACTCCTTGGYGCTGAACAGCAGCCGGTCCCAGCAGACGGCCGGGCGGGTGCGGGTGAGGGCCGCGAGCCAGCCCGCCTCGGCGGGAACGGTGATCTCCTTCAGCACCCCGCCGGGTGTGGGCTCGTTCGGCTCGGCGTCGATGCCGATGGTGTGGACCTCCGCCGCCCGGGCCACCGCGGCCGCCCGGTAGCCGGCGCAGTGGGTGATGCTTCCCACCACTCCGTCCGGCCAGCCGGGTGCGCCGCGGGAACCGGGCAGGATCGGCGCCGCCGGAAGTCCGAGCCCCTCCAGCGCGCGATGCGCGCATACCCGGGCGGTGGTGAACTCGCGGCGCCTCTTGTCGACCGCGCGGCTCAGCAGCGCAGCCTCCTCGGGGAATAGCACAGCCGAGGGATCGTCCTCAAACGCCTCGACGGCGACGGCCGCGGCGGGCAGCAGGCTCGCGAGCAGGCGCGGATCCACCCTCTTTACTCCGGTACCCGTTACTCCGGTAGCCGTCCCTGACGTCGAAGCCGGCGCCCCCGGCGGCGCCGAGCCTGCCCCCGGCGCCAATCTCGATCCCGGCGTGGAACTCGATCCTGGCATCGCGCTCAGTCCCGGCGGGCCGGCGGTGCGGGGAAGGGCAGGATCTGCCGTAGCCCGGACCATGGCGTGCCCCACGCCGCGCGTTCCCGAGGGTAGCMCATCGAGACCTCCTCAAAGCGGACGTCGTCGTACCAGGTGGTGCGGGGAATGTGCAGATGACCGTAGACGACAGCGCTGGCCCGGAACCGCGTGTGCCAGTCGGCCGTGCTCGTGGTGCCGCACCACAGCGCGAATGTGGGGTACCGCAGTACCGCGGTGGGCTGWCGGACGAGTGGCCAGTGGTTGACGAGCACCGTTGGCATTGTCGGATCGATGTCGCCGAGGCGCGCCCGGGTCTGHGCGACCCGGGCCCGGCACCAGGCGTCGATGGTGGGATACGGGTCCGGGTGCAGCACCCATTCGTCGGTGCATACGATCCCGCTTTCCCGGGCCAGGGCCAGCGCCTCCTCCTTCGTCGCCGTTTCGGCGGGCCGAAAGGTGTAGTCGTAGAGCACGAACAACGGCGCGACGACAACGGGGCCGCCCGCGCCCTCCCAGACCGGATAAGGGTCCTCCGGGGTGACGACGCCCAGCCCGCGGGCGATCTCCACGAGATGCCGGTAGCGTTGTTCGCCGCGCAGCTGCACCGGGTCCTGCTTGGGAGTCCACAGCTCGTGATTCCCCGGCACCCAGACAACCTTCGCGAAACGCCCGCTGAGCTGCTTGAGCGTCGTCTCGATATCGGYGATCGTCTCGGCGACGTCACCGGCGAGGATCAGCCAGTCGTCGGATGATCCGGGTGCGATGTCCTCCACCATCCGCCGGTTCTCGGGGTAGGCGACATGCACGTCACTGACGGCCAGCAGCCGCCCGGGCGAAACCGGGGAATCCGTCCGGGACACAAGGCGAAGCCTACCGGCGCGGCCACCGGCGTGTCCGCCAGATGAAAATGCTGTTCCGGTGTTCGAGATGGCGCCGGGTGGGCATCCTGATCGAGGATCATCGCGAGGGATCGGTGACGATCCCTCGAGGACGACACGATGAGCCGACGGATCCAGCCGATCTTGCGGGAGTGGACAGCGATGAACGACAGCGGGCAGCGATGAGTGGTGGGCAGCGATGAGTGACAGCGTCGGAATCGGGCTGCTCGTCGCCCTCGGGGCTCTCGTCATGATCGTCCTGGCGCTGGCCGTGGCCGCGCTGGTCGCCGTCCGGAAGTACCGGCTGCCGTTGCGGGGCCTCGTGGCGACCCTGGCGGGCCTCGCCTACGTCATCTCCCCGGTGGACGCCGTCCCGGAGATTCCGCTGGGGCCGATCGGCCTGATCGACGACATCACCGTGATCATCGCGACCGTGGTCTACCTGCGTGGCCTGATCGCCGCGCGGCGGGGCCTGGACCCGGCCGGGATCGATCCACCCGGCCGGGCGCCCCACCCGATGCCGCGGCAGCCTCCGCCGCCTCGGGTATCAGGCCGGCGCCGCGGTGCCCGCTGAGCAGGCTGCCGCTGAGCAGGCTGCCGGGGCTGGCTGGAACACCGGGGCTGGCTGGAACACCGGGACCGGCCCCGGTGTTGTCCGCGACATGACTTCTGTCACCTTCGCGATCACCTGGGATTACCGTTGCCCGTTCGCCCGCAACGCACATGAACACGTTTTGACTGGTCTCGCGGCCGGTGCCGACTGGAACGTCACCTTTCTCCCGTTCTCGCTGGGGCAGGCGCACGTGGAGGAGGGGCAACCCACCGTCTGGGAGAAGCCCGAGCAGGACTCCGGGATCCTCGCCCTGCAGGCCGGCGTCGTCGTCCKCGACGAATACCCGGATCTGTTCCCCTCCGCCCACCGGGCGCTGTTCGCGGCGCGTCACGACGAGGGCCGTCACCTGGAGGACCGGGCGGTCATCCAGGAGACGCTCGCGGGGGTGGGGCTGCCCGCCGACGAGGTGCTTGCCCGGGTTGACGATGGCGCTCTCGACAAGGTCCGCGCCGAGCACGAGCAGTACGTCGCCTCGCATACCGTCTGGGGCGTGCCGACCTGGATCGCCGGTGATCAGGCCGTGTTCGTCCGGCTGATGAACCGTGCGCCGCTCGGTGCCGACCCGGCGGGTTCCATCCGTGCGGTGGAGCGCATCGTCGACCTGGYGACCGGTTGGCCCGAGTTGAACGAGTTCAAGCACACGTCCATCCCACGCTGATCTTCCAGKCCGGTTCGGTCCGTCCCGGTACACCCACGGCGCCGGGGACAGCGGCCGCGCCGCCCGCCATTCCCCTGTCGGCGCCCGGCGGTGTCAGACGTTCAAGCCGCGTCAGGTGCCCAGGTCACGTGAGGTGCCCAGGTCACGTGAGGTGCCCAGGCCGCGTCAGACGTCCAGGCCGTAGCTGCGGGCGATCGCAGCCAGGCCGCTGACCCCACCCTGGCCGAGCGCCCGGAAGCGCCAGCCGTCCTGATCCCGGTAGAGCTCACCGAACAACATCGAGGTGTCCCGCGCGGCGGCGGTGGTGAGGTCGTACCGCACCAGCYCGTCATCGGTCGACGCGTTGACGACCCGGATATAGGCGTCGGTCACGTCGCCGAAACTCTGGTGTCGATAGTCGGCGTTATGGATGCTGACCGGGAAGACGATGCGCGTTATTGCACTGGACAGCAGGTCGAGACGCACCTCGATCTGTTCGTCGTCGCCCGCACCCTCACCKGTGAGGTTGTCACCGCGGTGCACGATCTCGCCGCGCGKACTACTGAGGTTGTTGTAGTAGATGAAATAGCTGCGGTTGGGAGCTCGCCCGTCCGCCTGCAGGGCAATGGCGCTCGCGTCCAGGTCGAACTCCTCCGATCCGGGAGCATTCRGATCCCAGCCGAGGCCGACGGTGATGTGCGTCAGGCCGTCGGTGGCTCCGGTGAGCGCGACGCTTCCACCCTTGACGACGTCAATGCCCACGGTTCTCCGATCCCACGACGTTCTCCGGCCCGGYGGCCCCGGCCGGTGCGATGTTCGCGATACGTGACTACCCAAGCACATGAGCGTGTCGCTGGTGCGTGCATCCAGGAGACTGTCCCGACCGGTCTCGGCCGGTCCTGCTGGTCGCGAGCGGCGACGGGTGTCCGACGACCGGWAGCCTACTGGGGAGGAATGGTCACCGACCGATTGGTGTCGRCATCGTTGCGCAGTCTCCAGGATCGTGGCCGGGGACGGAGCGCGGCCACCGGCGGCATCGGCCGGCCCGAATTGGCTAACGTCGGCAACCGTGGATCGACTACCGTTGCTTGTCGGGTCCGGTGACATCGCTCGGGCGCTGGGTCTGACCCGCCAGGCGGTCGACCATCGGCTCCGGATCGATCCGGCCGCGCCGAGCCCGGCCGCGGTGGTAAATCGCACCGCCACCTGGGGCGGGACCCGGATCTGGTGGCGAGCGGAGATTGATCGTTGGCTTCGGCTCGAACCCGAGCACTGGGAAGTGCGCTGAGRGAGGCCGCCGGGAAAACGCGCTGACGGAAATCTGACGGAAAGCAGAGAGGTCCGCCCGGGGCATCCGGTGGCCGGCGGTGGACGTCCACAGAACGTGGGACGTGGAACGTGGGACGTGCTCGATGGACCGGCCTACCCGCCACGTCCGTGTTGAACGATCGTTGTTGAACGATCATTGAGGAAACCGGGCGGGTGGCCATCGCCATGCCGCCGGTCGGCTGATAGCGTCTGATGCCACCGTCCRCCGGGTGACGGTAGGTTCGGGGGCGCATGGTGCTGGCTTTTGAGGGTACCCGATGAAGAACTACTTCTTCATCTCCTATGCGGCAGATGAGGATCGGCGCTGGGTGCAGCGCTTTCACGCCGATCTCGAGTACGAGCTGCGGGTTCAGGTCGGCTCCGCGGTGGGCGGAATCCTGGACACCCGTCCGCGTCCCGGCATGGACGCCGACCTGGCCCTGGCCGCCGGCGCCGGCGGAACCCGCGTGATGGTGGCGCTCTGTTCCGATCCCTTTTTCRGGGACGCCTGGTGCGGGCGCGAGTGGGAGGTCTTCCACTCGCGCATCGAAAATTTCAGCAAGGCCGGTGCGACCAGACTGGAGGACGGTTTCCTCCGGGTGCTGTGGCGTCCGACGCAGGATCCCGTCCCGGCGGTCGCGACGAGGGATCTCGCGGACGCGAGCGCGGGACTCCCCGACACCTATCGCCAGCGCGGCCTGCTCTGGATGATGCGCAAGATGCTGCTCGGGGCGGGCGGGTACTACTGGTTCGTCCGCATGCTCGCGGCGCGGATCGTCGCGGCCCAGCAGATCACCCTGGACCCGGTGCCCGACCTCGCGGTGCGCCGCGCCGCCGCGGCCTTCGGCTCCCACCCCGGCTCGTCCGGGGACCCGTCGGAAGCGATGCCCCCCTTCCTTCCGCTGGCCGGGTCCGTGAACGGGAACGGGAACGTGAACGGGAACGGGAGAGCCGGTTTCCGGACCCACGGCGACGGCGACGAGGCGCGGCGCGCGGCTTCGATCGGGACGGCACCCCCCGTGCCCACGCCGACTACCACCTCCCGCCGAACCACGCCGCCGGTGGCGTCTGACGTACCGTCGCCGCAGACGCCGCTGGCGGAGGTCTCCCGTCTGGTCGCCATCAGCTACGTCGGCGCCGACCAGGAGTGGGCGGACTGGCTCGAATACCTGCTGCGCCGCGGCTCCCACCGGGTCGTGCAGGTCAGATGGGCGCAGAGTAGAGGTGAGCGGCTGGCCGAGACGGTTGACCGCATCGCCGCGCGCCGGCCGGATGTCACCGTGGCCCTGCTGTCGCGGCACTACCGGCCGCCCCGCCCGGAGAACCCCGGCGAGACCGAGATCGAGGCGTGGGAGCGGCTGGGGCTGGCGGGACCGCTCGAGAATCAGGTCATCCGGGCGGTCATCGACCGCGAACCGTTACCCGAGCCGCTGCGGACGCTGCCGAAGCTGGATCTGAGCCGGTTCGAGCCGACCGCGGTCGACGGACTGCTGGCGGGGATACGGGCGGGAGCCCGGCGATGAACGCCTACGCCCGGCCCGGTCGTCGGCCCGGCGATGCGCCCCCGGTGTGGCGCAGCCGCCGGGAGAACGAGCTGTTCGCCGGTCGCGACGACGAGCTGGAACGCATCTGGGACGGCCTGACCCGGCATCGGCGGGTGGTGCTGGTGCCGGAGGGGGACCAGTCCGACATCGGGGAGACCGAGCTCGCCGGCGAGTACCAGCATCGGTTCAAGCTGCGCTACGACGTCTCGTGGTGGGTGGACTGCTCGACGACCGCCGCCGTCCCCGGGCAGATCGGCGAGCTCTACGAGCGGGCCCGCACCGAACTTCCCGGCCCCCCTCCGGGCGCGGCCGACGCCGGGCCGGAGTCCACCGCGGGATGGTTGGTCATCTTCGCGGGTGTGGGCAGTCCGGACGAGGTGGCGGAGTTCCTGCCCGACGGCGAGGCGCATGTGATCATCATCGCCGACCGCGCCGTGGGCGCCTGGCGGGACCGGACGATGCCCATCGGGCCATTGCGTCGTCGCGAGTCGGTCATGCTGCTCACCAGCGCGGCGCCGATGGTCGACCCGGCCACCGCCGCCCAGCTGGGGGAGTTGGTCGGACACCGGCCCGCCCTGCTCGCGGAGATCGCCGGGTACCTGATCCGCGAGGCGGTCGTGTCGCCGGAACTGTGTCGGCGCCTGCTGGAGATGGCGGCGTCGCGGCCGACGCCGGCCGTCCGGGACGCCGCCGGCGGTGACCAGTCGTCCCGGGCCCAGGCGATGCGTGGTTCCGGAACCCCCGCCGGGGCCGCGTCCGGGGCCGCGTCCGGGGCCGCAGCCGGGGCCGGGGCCGCCGTCATGGTCGCAGGCGAGGTACGTGACCCGGTAGGGCGCAACGCGGCGCGGGCACCATCGATTCCTGTGATCAACAAGCACGGCTGGCCCCCCCGGGAGGTCGACGAGCTCGTCGCGGCCCTGATGCGGGTGGAGTACATCGCTGACCTGGCCGGTTTCGACCACTGGTTCGACGAGCTGACACGGATCCTCGGTCGCACGATCGCGCTGACCTCCCCGGTCGTCGCGGTCCGCCTGACCACGCTGGTCAGCGAGGCGGTCGGCCAGCCCGATCCCGGCATGCTCGACGCCTTGCTGCAGGCCCTCGACCTGGTCGCGCCGCGCGACGACCGGTCCGTCGTGGACTTCCGGCGCTTGGTGACCGAGCTGCAATCCCACTGGAGCGGCGCGGGCTCGGCGCTGCCCGGCATGTCATCACCGGTGCCCGCCTACCAGCTTCCCTCCTGGCCACCGCTGCTGTCTGGAGTGCCCTCCTCACCCCCGCCCAGCCACGGGCCGTCGGGCACCCCGACCTACTACTTCTTCACCAGCCACGCGCACCGCGACGACCGGGATCGCGTGGCCATCTTCCATCGGGAGCTCGAGCTGGAGCTGCGCCGCAAGGTCYGGCGCCGGATCCGGCCGACGGGATTCTTCGACGCCGACCGGCTGGGCGGYGGGGAGCACTGGCCGACCTCGCTGCGCGACGCGGTGCGCACGGCTCCGGTGCTGGTCGCGCTGTGGTGTGACGACTACTTTGAGAGCGACTGGTGCGGCCGGGAGTTCGGCGTTTTTCAGGAACGTATCCGCCGGGCGACCAAGCCGGGCGGGAACCCGCCGTCCGGGATCATTCCCGTGCCCTGGCTGCGGCGGGACGCCGAGGTACCCGAGGCGGCCCGTGAACTCCACATCGCGCATATGGAGCTTGGTCGTCAGTATGACAACCTTCCGGTCCTGGATTTGATGCGCCATCCCGCCGCCTTCGCGGAGTATGTAAGTCTGCTGGCCTACCGGGTCATGGATGTCGCTCGCGACCAGCTGCCGCCGTTGGACGCCGAGGTGACGGAGCTCGTCCGTTCCCCGTTCCACCATCAGCCGTGAGCTGCACGGAGCCGTGATGAGCTGCACGAACACCCCACGGCCGGCACCCGGCGGCAGCGCGCCGCGACCGTCCCGCCGTACCCGGATCCCCGCGGTGAAGAATGTGGTCCGACCTGTGCGAGCTGCCGTGGACGTGGGAGGCCCGGGTGCGATGGTAGGGCAGAGGCCCTGCGCCGAAAAACGGCGTGAGGGGGACCWGTGACACCGTTCTTTCTGGTCCATCACGCGCTCGCCGGCGGTGACAGCAGCTATGTCGAACGTTTCTTCGGAGATGTACAGAATGCGGTTTACGAGCGCCTCGGCTATCGTGAGGTGTTCACTGGCGAGGCGGCCGGCGCGGCGGAGTCCTCGCCGGCGACGGGGGGCCGCTCCAATCCCGATGCGCTCCTGGCGCCGGTGATGGTGGCGCTGTACTCGGACGCCTACTTCACCGACCACCAGTGCCTGCTGGAGTGGTCGCTGTTCCGGGAACGGCTGCGGTGGCACCACCATTTCACCGGTCGGAGCTCTCCGGCGCTGGTCGGTGTTCCCTGGTCCATCCGATCGGTACCCGTGCCGGCTCAGATCGCGGAGGCGGGGATGCTTGTCGGCGACTTCGGCGCGGGCTACACGGCGAGCGGCGCRTTGCAGCTGATCCGGACCGGTTCCGCCTCGGTMTGGTACCAGCAGTTGACCGAACGGGTCAGTGAACTGATCGTGCGTGCCCGCGGCGACGAGCCGCCGGCACTGTCCACGCGTGACGTGGAGTTCGTCGAGCGGTCGGGGCGGACGGACTGGGTGTCGGCCGGTCGGGGCCGGGGCACCCGCTGGTCTGCCGGCAGCTCCGCGACGCTGCTGATCCCGCCGGCTCCCCTGGTCCCCCTGGCCTCGACGGTTCGCACGGCTCCAACCCCGGCGGCTCCAACCCCGGCGGCCATGGCTTCGGCGGCCATGGCTCCGGCCCGAGCCGGTGGCCGGGAGCGTCGATGGCGGATGGCCGATCCCGAGCACACCCGTCGACCCATCCTGCGTCGTGCCGGCGCCGCCGAACTGGACGATGACGATGACTGAACTTTCCAGGCAACCACCGGAACCGGCGGGTCACGACACGCCGGGCGGGCGCGCCGGCAGGCCGGCGCAGATCATCACCTTCTACTCCTACAAGGGCGGTTCGGGGCGCACGATGGCACTGGCGAACGTCGCCTGGCTGCTCGCCGCCTCGGGTAAGCGGGTTCTCACCGTCGACTGGGATCTGGAGTCTCCCGGCCTGCACCGGTATTTCCGCCCGTTTCTGCAGAACAGGGAGCTGGACTCGAGTGACGGCGTCACCGAGATGCTCCAGGGTTTCATCCGGGAGATCKACCGGCTCCAGGACGCGCCGCCGTCGACATCCGCGGAGCAGGCCTCCGTGCCGGACGCCGACGCGGTGCGCGAGATCATCGCCCTGCACGGCGACTTCCGGCACAACATCGAGACCATCGAGTGGCCCGGGTTCCCGGGCGTCGGACGGATCGACTTCCTCGGTCCCGGCCGGCAGACGTCCACGAGCGCGGTGCTGGTGGCCACGGTGCCCTGGTCGACGCTGTTCGAGGACGCCGACGGCCGGGCGTATTTCGCCGCGCTGCGTGAGCGCATGCGGTTCGCCGACTACGACTACGTCCTCATCGACAGCCGGACCGGCACCTCGGACGCGGCCGGCGTCTGCACCCAGCTCCTGCCGGACACCGTCGTCATCGGATTCGCGCTGAACAACCAGTCCATCGACGGCGGCGCCGGGGTGGCCCGCGAGATCCGTAACAGCAAGCGGGACATCCGGGTGCTGCCCGTCCCGATGCGGGTCGAGGACACCGAGCAGCGCAAGCAGGAACTGCGCCGCCGCGCGGCGTTCCACGCCTTCCGCCCGGTGTTGGCCGACCTGTGCGGTTCCGACCCGGAGGCACAGCGGAGCTTTCTGATCGGCCTGGAGATCCCCTACAAGGCGGTCTACGCCTACGAGGAGGTCCTGGCGGCCTTCCAGGAGGATCCCGCCAGCCGGCTCGGCGTCCAGGCCGCCTACCGGATGCTCKCCGGAGAGCTTGCCGGCGCCCCGATCGATGCGCGCCCCGTCCCGCCACAGGATCGGGAGCGGGTGCTGCGGGACTTCGAGCAGTACGGACCGCCCGCTCCGCGGTCGGTGGCGATCTTTGGGGCGCCCGAGGACCGGCCCTGGGCGGACTGGCTGGTGTCGGTGCTGGGAGCCACCGGGGTGCGGATCCGACCGCTGCCCCCGATGGCGCTGACCCCCGCCGACTTCCCCGCCGTCGAGTCACTGATCGTGATCGGATCACCGCATCTGGGCCCGGACACCCCGGGTGAGTCCCTGGTGCGCGAGCAGATCCAGACCCGGATCCGCCAGCGCGGCTCGCGGGCGGGGGTGGTGGTCGTCGAGGTGGGTTCGATGCGGCTCGACTCCGCCTACCATGGAGCCGAGATCATCTCCCTGCCCGCGCGGAACGAGCGGGACGCGGGGGTCGTGGTCCTCGAAGGGCTGGGGCTGCCCGTTCCGCGGGCCCGACTCGACGACCTGCGGGTGGTCGCACCCCGGTACCCGGCCCGCCGGCCCCGCTTCTGGTCGGTGCCGGCCAGGTTCGCCCAGCCGTTCGTCGGACGGCACGCGGTGCTGGACGAGCTGCGCGACCGGCTGCTGCCGGGGGGCCGACCGAGCGGGCTGTGTCCCCTGCTCGGCCCGGACGGCGTCGGGAAGAGCGCCATCGCGGCCGAGTACGCGCACCGGTTCGACTCCGACTACGACATCGTGCACTGGATCTCGGCGGGTGACGCCGCCTCGGTCCGGGCGGGCCTGCGCGACCTCGCCGAGCGGCTGCGTCCCGGCAGCGACGTCCCGGACGCGCAGCGTTCCCCGAGCGAGCAGCTCGAACGGGTCGCCCTGGACGCGCTGCGCCAAGGCGACCCCTCGGCGCGCTGGCTGCTTGTCTACGACGGCGCCGCCGACCCGCGGACGCTGGCCGGGCTGTTGCCCGTCCCGACCGGCAACGGCCATGTCCTGCTGACTTCGGCGGATCCGGCCTGGGACAGTGAACCCGGCGCGTTGTGGGTGGACCCGTTCACCCCGGCCGAGAGCCGGGCGTTCCTGCGCCGGTGGCTGCCCGAGGTCGGTGAGGACCGGCTGGCGACGATCGCCGAGCGGCTACGGCATCAGCCGTCGGGCCTGCGCACTGCGGTCGGGCGGCTTCGCCAGGACCGGCGGGGAGTGCCGGTTGACGATCGTGCCGTCGACGCCTACCTCACCCAGCTCGCCGGGGTCGCACCCGAGCAGGCAACCTGGACGGTGTCGTTCGAGACCCTGCGCACCAGCGACCGCGCGACCCGGCGGGCGGCGGCCCGGCTGCTGGAACTGTGTGCCTTCCTGGCCCCGCAGGGCGTGCCGCTCGCCCTGCTGGAATCCCCGGTGATGCTGCGCCATCTCGCCGAGGCGGTGGGGGACGACGCGATCGCCGACCCGACCGTGCTGCCCGAGCTGTGGGCGGAGATCCGCAAGCCCCGGCTGGCCGAAGTCGACACCGTACCCGACGGTCAGTTCCGCCTCGCCGCGCGCTGGCAGCGGCTCCTCGTCGAACGGATGCAGCCCGCCGAGCGGACCGCCGCCCGCGAGGCGGTGCTCGGCATCTTCGCGGACATCGCCGCGGCCGCTCCGCGGCCCTCGGCCGCCGCGGGCTGGCCGATCTACCGGATGCTGGAGGGTCAGATCCTGGCCTCCGAGGCGATGGAGAGCCCGGCACCCAAGGTTCGGCAGTGGCTGGTGTCCCAGGTGTATGTGATGTGGCGGTCCGGCCGGCTGGAGTTGGGCCGCGGCATCGCCGAGGATGCGTTGMGCAGATGGCGCGACCTGTTCGGAGCGGACGACCCGCTGACCCTGCGGATGGCCGCCCACCTGGCCATGGTGCTCCGCGGTCTGGGACGGTTCCAGGAGGCGTACGACCTGAACACCGACACCCTCGCCCGCCAGCGCCGCCACCTGGGCATTTTCCATCGCCACACATTGATCACCGCGATGAGTTACGGCATCGACATCCGGGAGCTCGGCCGGTACGCCGAGGCAGCCGCGGAGGAGAGCAGCACCCTGGTCGGTTTCCGCGACCGGCTCGGCGACAACCACCTCGACACCCTCATGGCCGCGAGCAACCTCGCGCTGTCCACCTTCCTGGACGGGCGGGCCCGCGAGGCGCTCCACCTGAGCCTGGACACCATGGCGCGGCTACGCCTGGCGGGGGCCGAGGGCACCTCGCAGTTCTGGTGGCTGCAGGCGCGGGCCGGGATCTGCCATCGGGAGCTGGGCGAGCTGGAGCAGGCGGAGCGGTTGCTGCGGGAGGCCGCGACCAACCTCGCCGGCATCGAGGGGGCGACGACGCACCTGACCCTGCGCTGCAACAAGCATCTCGCGGTCGTCCTGCGCCTGCGGGGCAGCCCGGACGCGGCGAGCCGCCTCGCCGGTGAGACGCTCGAGCGCTACACCGAGATCTACGGGGCGTCCGACCTGGGCACCCTGGCCTGCCTGCTGAGCCGTRCCGGCCATCTGCACGCGCTGGGCGAGCACCACCGGGCGTCCGTCGAGGCCGAGTCGTGCCTGCGGGAGTACGAACGTCTCCACGGCCYCGAGCATCCGTTCACGAACATCTGCCGCTCGGATCTGTCCATCTACCTGCGCGCGGACGGGCGGCTGGCGGAGTCCCGCGCACTGGCCGAGCAGGCCCACCTCACGCTGGTCGACGAGCTCTACCAGCACCACCCGTTCGCGCTGGCCGCCGGGGTGAACCACGCCGCGAGCCTGGCGGCCCTCGGCGAGACCGAGGCGGCCCGGGCGCTGGACGAGGATCTGTTGCGCGAATCCGAAATGTCACTGGACAGCAGCCATCCCTACCTCCCGATAATGCGGGAGAACCTGGCGGTCCTCACCGGCCGGCAGGCCGGCGGTGGGCGTGGCCATCGAGAAGTCGACATCGACATCTCCAGCATCTGAGTAGCGTGATGAGGTCGAGCGACGAGTGCACAGTGGCAATCCGCCGGCGGCCGGTCCGCCCGGACCGGGGTTTCCGGTCCGGCGTCGGCCGCCACCCGCCGGGAGCGGCAGAAGGATGAGCTGATGGTGACTGTTCCTGATGATGTTGTCGAACCCCGCATCGTCACCGCGCCGCATGTCGGCGACGAATACAACGGCATCCGGCAGAAGTTCCGCGGGACGGTGGCTGTCACGGGTGCCCAGTATCTCGAGTACTACGTCCACGGATTGCCGACGGTGTCGGCCGATCTTCTGCACCATCCGCGGCTGGCCGACTGTTTCCGTGGTTCACGCACGGTGGAACGGGCCCGCCGGGACTACGAGATCATCGGYCGGCAGCTAAACCACCGGATGACGGAGCTGAACACCTCGCTGGCCGCTCTCGCCAACGGGCGGCTAATCCGGACGGTCTTCGCCGCGCAGGACCGGGCGGTGCTCTACTTCGACGTCGACGAGGGGCAGTACATCGTCGGGGTCTCCCTCGGCGCGGACGCCATCGAGTCCGCTGAYCTGACGCTCTCGCGGACCGCGACGGAAATCCGGGCGGCCCGGGGGATCGGCGACCCCAACTACGGCGGCTATCACCGGGGGGACGGCACGTTCCTTCCGTCGCCCACCCGCGCCGACGGTAGCCCGGACACCGGCTCTCATCCATTCGTGTCGTTGCCGAGGCCGTCGGCGCCGGTGTTCGCCAATCCCTGGGCATCGCTGATCAAACGGCGTTGGTCACCCGCCGGGGACTCGCGGGAGGAGGAGTTCCAGGCCCAGGCCGTCAGCGTCCTGAAGCCCGRTGACCTCCAGTACATGGCCCTGGTGCGCGGCGGCACGGTGAGCGCCGCCGACCTGATGGACCACGACGACCTCAACGAATTCTTCGTCGGTCTGAGCCGGGAGGCCCGCCGGGAGGGTCTCGTCAAGGTCGCCGCCAAGTTCCTCGCCCTGAGCGATCTGCTCGACGGTCTGCTGCGATCGGTCCTGAACCGCCGATTGACCCGCACCGTTCTCGACGTGGAGAAGGGTGCGCTGTACTTTCATCGCCTCAGCCGTGACGAGTTCCTGATGGGCGTCACCCTGGATCAGCGTCGGGTGTCCGAAGCCGACCGCCGCTTCCAGCTGCTCGTCCGCCGACTGACGGCTTCGTACGGCTGTTGAAAGGCGCCGGATGACGCCAGGCGAATCCCGTCGATGGACGGGATCATTGTCGATGTCCTCGCGTATTCTTCGTCGAGCAGGTCCCCGCGTCGCGCCGACGCGTACCCGTTGGTGGGGAGGCCCCACATTCATGGCCCACGATCTGATGCCCGTGCCGTCCGGTCTGGTGGATCTCTGCGAGGTCGACGTCGACCGGCTTGCCTCCCTCGCGGGTCCACCCTCGGGAGAATGGCAGCGCTGGATCGCCGCCTGGATCGGCTACCCGGGCAGGCCGCTGCCCGGGGACGTAGCTCTGGCCCTGGGCGGGGATCTGGACCTGACCGACTACCTGCCCAGGACCACATCCTTCGGGGAGATGCCGGACGGCACCGACCCCCCGAAGCCGCCGCGTCTGCCCGGGGCCGCCGCCTGTTCGGGCGGACGGCCCGCGTCCGGTGGCGCCATGACGTCGGGTGGCGCCATGACGTCGGGTGGCGCCATGACGTCGGGTGGCGCCATGACGTCGGGTGGCGCCATGACGTCGGGTGGCGCCATGACCCACGCCTCTCGGCGGCTCGTCCGTCCTACCGGATCCGCCCGTCGGGTGGTCTCCCCACCCGTCGCCCGGCATCGGATCACCCCGAGGGACATCGAGGCCGTGGCGGGCGGGTCGCCGGGTGCCRCACCGCTGCGCGAGCTGCTGCGGGGTCAGATCAGCAAACGGATGCTGATGCTGTGGGCGTTGCTGCGCGGCCTTGAGAACGCCGACCTCGACGACGCGACGCGCACCTGCGTAGATGAGGCGCTGCGGGTGCTCGGGGACGCTCAGCGGCGGGCCCGCGACGCCGTCCACGACCTGCTCCTGCACCCGACGATCGGGACCTGGCTCGCCGGCAGCCTGCGGCGGTGCTGGCAGGGGTCGGCCGGACCCGACCTCGACCGCCTCGGTTATGTGGGTGGGATCGCGGTGGCCGCCGCCCTGCGGGCCCGGATGCCGTGCCGGGTGCCGGTGCGGATCATCGACGGGCTGGTGTCGATCCCCACGATGGGCGTCGTCGGGTCGGGGGCCACGAGCGGTTGGGGCGTCGCGCACGTGTCCGACCGGCGGGTGACGCTGCGTGGCAGCGCCGGGTGGGGACCGGCCGGTGGTGACGGCTGGACTCCGGCGCGCATGCTGTCGAGCACTGTCGACGGTCACCGAATCGCACTGACGCTGGAGGACACCGACCCGTTCCGGGCCGCGGACACGCTTCCCCTGCCCGTCGCCGCGCGCTGCGACGAGGCGGCGGCCCGGTGGCAGCGCCTGCTCGACGGCGCCTGGAGTGTGCTCGYGGGCGACGACGGGGTGCGGGCGGAGGAGGCCGCCGCGGTCCTGTCGGCGCTGGTCCCGTTGCGTGAGGTCCCGGACCGGCCCGGCACCGGCGTCACCGTGATCGACGCGCTCGGCGCGCTGATGGTCAGCCCGCCGACCGACGCGCTGTGGCTTGCCATCACCGTCGTGCATGAGGCGGCGCACACCAGACTGGAGATGCTGAGCGATCTTGCGCCCCTGGTCGGCCCGCACGACGGCTCCGTGCACTACGCTCCCTGGCGGCCCGACCCCCGGCCACTCGCCCCGCTGCTGCACGGCGCCTTCGCCTTCGCCCAGATCGCGGCCTTCTGGGCGGGGCGGTGGGCCCGGGACGGCGCCGGGTCGGATCTGGGCGCGGCGTACGAGTTCGCCTGGTGCCGGGACGCGGTCTCGGCGGTGCTGCCCGTGCTGCGGGATGCGGCCGGGCTCACCGAGGCGGGCCGCCGGTTCGTCTCGGCCATGGGCGCCAGGATCGACGTCTGGATCGCCGCCGACCTGCCGATCGCGGCCACTACCACAGCCGCCACCGTGCTGCGCGACGTCRCCGTCGTCTGGCGGCTGCGTAACCGCCGGCCCGACCGCGACCACATCGAGAGATGGGCGCGGGACTGGGCTGCCGGTCGGCCCTGCGGACGGCCGGTAGCGCCRTCGTCCCGCCTCGTCCCCCAGACCGAGCCGTACAGCCCGCACCGCCACGCCCGGCAGGCACTGACCTCGCTGCGGTTCGCCATGCCCGACCGGTTCGCCGGGCTCGCTGGTTCTGCCGGGCTCGATCCGGCGGCCTGGCCCGTCAACGCGACCCTCGGAGACCTGCTCTACGTGCGCGGAGACCTCGGCCGCGCGGCCGAGGAGTTCCGCCGGGAGCTGCAGGCCCGTCCGGGGCGGGCGGAGTCGTTCGCGGGGCTGGCCCTGGTGCTGGCCAGACGGGCCGGGGGACTGGAGCGCCGGCTCTACCTCGACCACCCCGAGGCGTTGCTGGCCCTGAGCGTCCGGATCAGGGAGCTGACCGGCTCCACCCCTGACCCGCGCACGCTCGCGCGGTGGATCGCGGCGGGAGGCCCCGGTTACCCGGATCGCTCGTGGCGATCTCTCAAGACGAGGCCGCTACCGGTCGGTGCCCGGCGATAACCCGACGGCGGGGATGCCGGCTGGGATGCCGTCCCGCCGGCCGCATCCCGCTCCGTTCGCGATGACGCATTCGGCGAATCYGGAACAGCGAGTTTCCGCGGGCCGCGTTGACTTCGTGCGCACTCCAAGTCCTAACGTCTTCGTATGGCCACGATCGAGGCGCTCACGGTGACGTCTTCCCCTCCGGCCGTGACGCCGTCTCCGGCCATGGTGGCGGAGCCGGATCAGGGCTGGTGCGCGCGGTTGGACCCGGCGGTCCGCCCGGATGGATGCGACCGGTCCGTTGATCCGTTCGCGGTCGGTCCGGGGGGTGCACCAGAGGCCGCCGGGACCCTCACGATCGCCGAGGCCGCCGCGGCCACCGGAGTCAGCGCGCACACGCTGCGGTACTACGAGYGGGCGGGGCTGATGCGGGACCCGGTCGCCCGTGCCTCGTCGAGCCATCGGCGCTACACCGTCGAGGACGTCCGCTGGGTCACGTTCCTGACCAAGCTGCGGCTCACCGGCATGCCGATCCGGGAGATGGCGCGCTACGCCGAACTGGTGCGCGCCGGGGAGGGGAACGAGGCGGAGCGTCTCGCCCTGCTGACCGAGCATCGCCGCCGGGTCCTGGCGCGCCTCGACGAGGTGCAGCGCAACCTCACCGCCATCAACGTCAAAATCAGCATTTATCAGGACATCTACCAGGAGAGGGTCGTCCGCTGATGCGCAGGGTCGCACTAGGAAGCCAGGGCCTGGAGGTCTCCGTCCAGGGTCTGGGCTGCATGGGAATGTCGGAGTTCTACGGCGCTGGCGACGACGCCGAGTCGGTCGCCACCATCCACCGGGCGCTCGACCTCGGGGTGACGCTGCTGGACACGGCGGACATGTACGGCCCGTACCGCAACGAGGAACTCGTGGGGCGGGCGATCGCCGGCCGCCGGGACGAGGTGGTGCTGGCCACCAAGTTCGGCATCATCCGTGACCCCGCCGACCCGACGGCGCGGGGGATCAACGGCCGTCCGGAGTACGTGCGCTCGGCCTGCGACGCATCCCTGCGTCGCCTCGGCGTCGACCACATCGACCTGTACTACCAGCACCGGGTCGACCCGAAGACGCCGATCGAGGATACCGTCGGCGCGATGGCCGAGTTGGTCAGCGCCGGCAAGGTGCGCTACCTCGGGCTCTCGGAGGCGGCGCCGGCCACCATCCGTCGTGCCCACGCCGTCGCCCTGATCACGGCCCTGCAGACCGAGTACTCGATCTGGTCCCGCGAGCCGGAGGCCGAGATCCTGCCGACCCTGCGGGAACTCGGCATCGGGTTCATCTCCTACAGCCCGCTCGGGCGTGGCTTCCTGACCGGCACCTTCCGCTCGGCCGCGGACTTCGCCGCCGACGACTTCCGCCAGCACCTGCCGCGGATGCACGGCGACAACTTCGACGCCAACCTCGCCGTGCTCGCCGAGATCGAGAAGCTTGCCGCGGAGAAGAACGTGACCCCCGCGCAGCTCGCGCTGGCGTGGGTGCACCACCAGGGCGACGACGTCGTGCCGATCCCCGGCACGAAGCGGCGCCGCTACCTGGAGTACAACGTCGCAGCCACCAGCATCACGTTGACGGCCGCCGAGGCGGAGCGGTTGGGTGCGGCGGGGGCGGGCGTGGCGGGCCCCCGCTATCCCGACATGTCATCCGTCAACGGATAGCGAGGCCCGGTCGAGTCCGCCGCAGTGGCGGGTGCCGCGCCGCCCGATTCCCCGATGGTGGCGGGGGAGCCGTGAGAACGGGAGCCGTGACGCGTGAGGTGGCCCGCCACCTGTCCTCCGCCGGCCCTGCTGCCCGCCGGCCCTGCTGCCCGCCGGCCCTGCTGCCCTGCGACTTGGCCGGACCGGCCGGACCCGGCGATCTCAGGCGTCGCCGGTGGGACCGTCCTCCAGGTCGCCCTCGGTACGCAGGTACAGCTCCTGCAGCGCGTCGAGGGTCGCAGCCTCCGGGTGCTCCCACAGGCCGCGCGCCGCGGCCTCCAGCAGCCGTTCGGTGATGCCGTGCAGCGCCCAGGGGTTGGACTCGGCGAAGAACTTCTGGTTCTCCGGGTCCAGTGCGTAGGTTGTGGCGAGCCGTTCGTACATCCAGTCCGCGACCACGCCGGCGGTGGCATCGTAGCCGAACAGGTAGTCGACGGTGGCGGYCATCTCGAACGCCCCCTTGTAGCCGTGCCGGCGCATCGCCGCGAGCCACCGCGGGTTCACCACCCGGGCGCGGAAGACCCGGGAGGTCTCCTCGGACAGCGTTCGGGTGCGGACCGCCTCCGGCCGGGTGCTGTCGCCAATGTAGGCAGCCGGCGCCCGGCCGGTCAGCGCGCGTACGGTTGCGACCATGCCGCCGTGGTACTGGAAGTAGTCGTCGGAGTCGGCGATGTCGTGCTCGCGGGTGTCGACGTTCTTCGCGGCGATGGCGATCCGCCGGTAGGCCGACTCCATGTCCTCCCGGGCGGGGGTGCCGTCGACCCCGCGGCCGTAGGCGTAGCCGCCCCACGTCGCGTATACCTCGGCGAGGTCGGCGTCATCGCGCCAGTTCCGGCTGTCGATCAGAGGCAGCAGCCCGGCGCCGTACGCCCCCGGCCGGGAGCCGAAGATACGCAGGGTGGCCCGCCGTTCGTCGCCGTGCCCGGCGAGGTCCGCACGGGCATGGGCGCGCACGAAGTTGTCCTCGTCGGTCTCGTCGAGGCCGGCGGCGAGCCGGACCGCGTCGTCGAGCATCGCCACCACGTACGGGAACGCGTCCCGGAAGAAGCCGCTGATGCGCACGGTGACGTCGATGCGGGGCCGGCCGAGCTCGGCGAGGTCGATCGGTTCGAGCCCGCTGACCCGCCGCGACGCTTCGTCCCAGGTCGGACGGATGCCGAGTAGGGCGAGCACCTCGGCCACGTCGTCGCCGGAGGTGCGCATCGCGCTGGTTCCCCAGGCGGACAGGCCCACCGACTCGGGCCAGGTGCCGGTGTCGGCCCGGTACCGATCGAGCAGGGAGGTCGCCATTGCCTGGCCCGTCTCCCAGGCGAGCCGGCTGGGGATGGCCTTCGGGTCGACCGAGTAGAAGTTCCGCCCGGTGGGCAGCACGTTGACCAGACCCCGCAGCGGCGAGCCGCTGGGACCGGCYGAGACGTAGCCGCCGTCGAGGGCGTGCAGCACGGCGGTGACCTCGTCGGTGGTCCGGGCGAGCCGCGGCACGATCTCCGTGGCGGCGAACCGCAGCACGGCCGCCACCGTCTCCCGGACCGGGTCGGTCTCCGCGTCCGCGTCCATGCCTGCCGGGCCGTGGACTTTCCTTGCCTTTCCAGAGGCTTTTGTGTCCGGTTTATCCCTCTGGATAGGCAAGGGGGGCAAGGGGATGGTCGCTGGCGAGGGAGGGGGGACGAGGACGGTCGTCACCACGTCGGATGCGGCCGACGGGTCCCAGGCGCGTTCCTCCATCGCCGTTACCAGGGCGAGCGCCGTCGCCTCGGCGGCGTCGACCGTGCCGCGGGCCGCCCGGTCGTCCTCGACGAGCCCGAGGGCCTCCCGCAGCCCCGGCAGGGTGACGCGCCCGCCCCACATCTGCCGGGCCCGCAGCATCGCGAGCACCAGGTTGATCCGCGCCCCGCCGGTCGGTGCTTCGCCGAGCACGTGCAGGCCGTCGCGGATCTGCGCGTCCTTCACCTCGCACARCCACCCGTCGACGTGCAGCAGGAAGTCGTCGAACTCGGCGTCGTGCGGCCGGTCGGTCAGTCCCAGGTCGTGATCGAGCCGGGCGGCCTGGATCAGCGTCCAGATCTGCGCCCGGATGGCCGGCAGCTTCGCCGGATCCATGGCGGCGATGGTGGCGTGCTCGTCGAGCAGCTGTTCCAGGCGGGCCAGGTCGCCGTAGCTCTCCGCGCGGGCCATCGGCGGAACCAGGTGATCGACCAGGGTCGCGTGCGCCCGGCGCTTCGCCTGCGTGCCCTCGCCCGGGTCGTTGACGAGGAACGGGTAGATCAACGGCAGGTTGCCGATCGCCGCGTCGGTCGGACAGGACGCGGACATGCCCACGGTCTTGCCGGGCAGYCACTCCAGCGTCCCGTGCTTACCCAGATGGACGACGGCGTGCGCGCCGAAGCCGCCGGAACTATCGGAGCCGCCGGAGCCGCCGGCGAGCCACCGGTAGGCGGCGAGGTAGTGGTGGCTCGGCGGCAGGCCGGGATCGTGATAAATGGCGACCGGGTTCTCCCCGAAGCCGCGTGGCGGCTGGACCAACAGCACGATGTTGCCGGCCTGCAGCGCGGCGAGCACGATCTCCCCGTCCGGATTCGCGGACCGGTCGACGTACAGCTCGCCGGGCGCGGGCCCCCAATGCCGTTCGACGCTCTCCCGCAGGTCGGCGGGCAGGGTGTCGAACCACGCCCGGTACCGCGCCGCGCTGATCCGGACCGGGTTGCCGGCGAGCTGCTCCTCGGTCAGCCAGGCCGGATCCTGCCCGCCCGCGGCGATGATCGCGTGGATCAGGGCGTCACCGTCCTCGGCCGTGACCCCCGGCAGCGCGTCCGGGCCGTCGTCGGGCCCGATGTCGTATCCAGCCGCGCRCATCGCCCGCAGCAGGCGCACGACGCTCGCCGGGGTGTCGAGGCCCACCGCGTTGCCGATCCGGGAGTGCTTCGTCGGGTAGGCCGAGAGCATGAGCGCCACCCGGCGTTCGGCCGGTGGGACGTGCCGCAGCCGGCCGTGCGCGACGGCGATGCCGGCCACCCGGTCGGCGCGTTCGGTGTCGGCGACGTAGCTTGTCAGCCCATCCGCATCGATCTCCTTGAAGGAGAACGGCACGGTGATCAGGCGCCCGTCGAACTCGGGGATCGCCACCTGTGTCGCCGCGTCCAGCGGGGACAGCCCGTCGTCCGACTCCGCCCACGTCGCCCGGCCGCTGGTCAGGCACAGTCCCTGCAGGATCGGGATGTCCAGCGCGGCCAGCGCGCCGACGTCCCACGCCTCGTCGTCGCCTCCGGCGCAGGAGTGCGCCGGCTGGCTGCCACCCGCGGCGAGCACGGTGACGATCAGCGCGTCCGCCCGCCCGAGGGTGGCGAGCAACTCGGGTTCGGCGGCGCGCAGCGACGCGCAGTACACCGGCAGCGGATCCCCGCCGGCACGCTCGACCGCGGCACAGAGTGCCTCGACGAACGCGATGTTCCCGGCGACGTGGTGCGCGCGGTAGTACAGGACACCGATGACCGGCCGCACCGCGACCGGCCGCACCGCGTTCCCCGCGAGGACGTCCGGGACGTCCCGGCTGGCTGATGCGTCCGGGGTGGCTGATGCGTCCGGGGTGGCTGATGCGTCCGYGGCCCGGTCGAGCACCCCCCAGGCCGGGATGGTCACCGGTGGGGCGAATCCGGTACCGGACAGTAGCAGGGTGTCGGCGAGGAATCGGTGCAGCTCGCCGAGGTTGGCCGGACCGCCCTGGGTTAGGTAGGCGTGTGCCTCGGCACAGATRCCGCCGGGCACCGTGGAGACGGCCATGAGCTCCGCGTCCGGGGTCTGTTCGCCACCGAGCACGACCACCGGGCGCGGGCCGGCGAGCAGCGTGTCGAGCCCCTCCTCCCAGGTCCGCCGGCCGCCGAGGATGCGCACCACGACCGCATCGGCACCGCTGGTCAGCGCCGGGAGATCGGCGACGGAGAGCCGGGCCGGGTTGGCGAGGCGGTAGCTGGCTCCGCTCGCCCGCGCGGAGAGTAGGTCGGTGTCGGACGTCGACAGCAGCAGGACGACCGCGTCAACCTCCGTCTCCCCGGCTCCTGGTGTCTCCCCGGCTTCGCGGGCGAACGCGGTCGACGGATCGTCGGAAGGGTCGTCGGACGGATCGGTGGGAGGAGTCTGCACAGGCGACATGGTGATGCCTTTCCCGGGGGTCCACGCCCCGCGTCGGTGGCCGTGCCTGGGGCGCACTCCCCGGTGACGGTGGCGGGRCCGCACCGGATTCGCACCGGATTCGCACCGGACTTCCTCGCCGTTCGCCGCTCGTGGCCCCGTCACGATCGCAGAGAGGTGGGCGGTGTTGTCAAGCACTCCGCTGTCGTCGTGACAAAGAAACGATCAACCGGCATCGCCCGAGTCCGGCACGTATGCTCCGCCGGTGCCCACCAGTCCGCGGGAGCGTGTCCGCGACGCCTGCCCCGGTGTGCTGACGACGCATCCGGCCGCGGACGGCGCGCTCGCGCGGCTGCGGCTGCCCGGGGGCCGGCTGACCGCCGCCGCGGCGAAGACCCTCGCCGGCTGCGCGCGGGAGTTCGCCGACGGCCACCTTGAGCTCACCTCCCGGGCGAACGTGCAGCTACGCGGCCTGGCCGACGGCACGGCCGAGGAGCTCSCCGCCCGGGTGAGCGCGGTTGGCCTGCTGCCCTCGACGACGCACGAGCGGGTCCGCAACATCGTGGGCTCGCCGCTGTCCGGACGCGGCGAGGCCGGCTGCCGGGACATCGCGCCGGTCGTCGCCGAGCTGGACCGCCGGCTGTGCGCGGATCCGGCTCTCGCCGCGCTGCCCGGCCGGCTGCTGTTCGCCGTCGACGACGGCAGCGGGGACCTGGCCGGGCTGCCCGCGGACCTCGCGCTGCGTGCCCTGCCTTCCGGGGAGATGCTGCTGGCCGTCGCGGGCGCGACCCGCGCGCTGCGGTTGCCCGTCCACGTCGCCGTACCCGCGCTCCTCGCCGCGACGCGGGCCTTCATCGAGGCCCGCGCCGCGGCGGGCACCGCCGCGATGGCCTGGCGGATCGCCGAGTTGCCGGGCGGACCGGGCGGACAGGACGGCCTGCTCGCGGCTGCCGCGACCGAGGCCGGGGTCGTTGGGATCGTCCAGGCCGCTGGAATCGCTCAGGCTGCTGGGAGCGCCACCGTTCGGGCCGGCGCGTGGCCCGGTCCGCATCCGCAGCGTGATGGCCGCCGGGCGTTGACCGTGCTCGTCCCCCTGGGGCGGCTGAGCGCCGACCAGCTCGACCTGCTCACCGCCGCCGCGGCGGCCGGTGGTGGTGACGGTGCTGGCGGAGCGGGCGATGCCGAAGACGGCGTCCTGGTTGTGACGCCGTGGCGGTCCGTCGTGCTCCGCGATCTCGACCCGGCCGAGGCTACCCGGTGGTCGAGGGCGGCGGCGGACGCGGGCCTGGTCGTCGATCCGGCATCATCCTGGGTCGGCGTGACGAGCTGTGCCGGTCGGCCGGGATGCGCCCGGGCGTTGGCGGATGTCCGCCGCGACGCGGCGGTGTCCGTGCGGATCCGAGCTGACGACCCGTCGGCGCCGACGCACCCGGCCGGGAGGCCGCGAGCCCTCCCACCCGTCCCGGTTGGCCCGGCCCTCGCGCCGGTGCACTGGTCGGGTTGCGAGCGGCGCTGCGGGCAACCGGGAGGACGGGTGGTGGAGGTTGTGGCGACCGGGTCCGGCTACCGGATCCGTCGGACGGGTCTCGGAGCCGCCGCCGTCGCATCCGTCGGAGCGGATGGCGGTGAGGCGACGGTCGTGTCGTCGAGCCCCGTCGACGGTCACCGGGACCTGGCCGCGGCCGTCAGGTCGGCGAGGAGGCTGGCATGAACGGCGCATCAGACATGAGCGGTGTGCAACGTTACGCCTACGTTCGCGACGGCGCGGAGATCTACCGTCGGTCGTTCGCGACGATCCGGGCCGAGGCGCGTCTCGATCGACTGCCCGGTGACGTCGCCCGGGTCGCGGTCCGCATGATCCACTCCTGTGGAATGGTGGATCTCGTCGACGATCTCGCTTTCACCCCCGGCGTGGTCGCGGCGGCGCGCGCGGCGTTGCTGGCCGGCGCCCCGGTGCTCTGTGACGCGCAGATGGTGGCGGCCGGTGTGACCCGCCGTCGGCYGYCCGCCGCGAACGAGATTCTCTGCCTGCTCGGTGATCCCCGGGTGCCGCGGCTCGCCGAGCGGCTGGGCACCACCCGCAGCGCCGCGGCGGTGGATCTGTGGGCGGATCGACTCGCCGGCTCCGTGGTGGCGGTCGGGAACGCTCCGACAGCGCTGTTCCGCCTGCTGGAACTCGTCGCGGCCGGAGCCGGGCGACCGGCGGCGGTGCTCGGCGTGCCCGTGGGGTTCATCGGCGCCGCGGAGTCCAAGCAGGCCCTCGTGGATGATCCGGCCCGGTTGGAGTATCTCGTCGTGCACGGTCGGCGGGGCGGCAGCGCGATGGCGGTCGCCGCGGTCAACGCGATCGCGAGCGAGGAGGATTAATGGTGCCGTCGAAGGGCCGGCTGTGGGGAGTCGGGGTTGGACCGGGGGATCCCGAGCTCGTCACCCTCAAGGCGGCCCGCCTGATCCGTGACGCCGACGTGATCGCCTACCACAGCGCCCGGCACGGCCGCAGCATCGCCCGGTCGGTCGCCGCGAGCCAGCTGCGCGGCGACCAGATCGAGGAGGCGCTGGTCTACCCGGTCACCACCGAGACGACCTCCCACCCCGGTGGCTACCGCGGCGCGATCGACGAGTTCTACGAGGACTGCGCCAAGCGGCTGGCCGTCCACCTCGACGCCGGCCGGGACGTCGTGGTCCTCAGCGAGGGTGACCCGTTCTTCTACGGCTCGTTCATCCACCTGCACCGGCGCCTCGCCGACCGGTACCCGACCGAGGTCGTGCCGGGGGTGACGTCCCTGTCGGCGGGGTGCGCGGTGCTCGGCCGGCCGCTGGTCGAGGGCAACGAAGTCCTCACCGTGCTGCCGGGCACGCTGCCGCCGACGGTCCTCGCCGAGCGTATCGCCGGCACGGACACCGCCGTCGTGCTCAAGATGGGACGGACCTTCCCGGGGGTCCGGGACGCCTTCACCGCCGCGGGACGTCTCGCGGACACCTGGTACGTGGAACGGGCCACCACCTCCGGCCAGCGCATCGCCCCGCTCGGTGCGGTAGACCCGGCCACGGTGCCGTACTTCTCGCTCGCGGTACTGCCGAGCCCGGTCCGGGGGCCGGACGATCCGGCGCCGCTGCGCGCGTCGCAGGCGGGCTGGGTACCAACGGCGCCCACCGTTGGTAAGGCTGGCGCCGTTGGTACCGGCGGCACGCCCGGCGCGGGGGAGGTCGTCGTGGTGGGCCTCGGACCGGGCGCCGCGGGCTGGTTGACGCCGCAGGCCGCCGAGGCGCTGGCCGCCGCCGACGACCTCATCGGCTACGGCCCCTACCTCGACCGGGTGCCGGTCGATCCACGCCAGCGCCGGCACGCCTCGGGGAACACCGTCGAGGCCGAGCGCGCCGAGCTCGCCCTCGAACTGGCGGCCGGCGGCGCGAACGTCGCCGTGGTCTCCTCCGGTGATCCCGGGGTCTTCGCGATGGCCACGGCCGTCGTCGAGGCCGCGGCGGCGGAGCGGTTCGCGGGCGTCGAGGTGCGGGTCGTGCCCGGGCTGACCGCCGCGCAGGCGGTGGCGAGCCGGGTCGGGGCGCCACTCGGCCACGACTTCTGCGTGCTGTCGCTGTCCGACCGACTCAAGCCGTGGGAGGTCATCGAGCGGCGGCTGCGGGCGGCGGCCGCGGGCGACTTCGTCCTGGCGCTGTACAACCCGGCTTCCCGTACCCGTCGCCATCAGCTGGAGCGGGCCCACGAGGTGCTGCTCGAACACCGCCCCTCGGACACGGTGGTGGTTATCGGCCGGGATGTCGGCGGTCCCACCGAGAGCATCACCGTGACGAGCCTCGGTGCGTTCGACCCGGCCGAGGTCGACATGCGCTGCCTGCTGCTCATCGGCTCGTCGACGACCCGGGTGGTGCGCCGTGGCCCCGGCCGGGACCTCGTGTTCACCCCACGTCGTTACCCGGTCACCTAGCCTCCGGTCACCTAGCCTCCGGTCACCTGGGCCCCGGTCACCTGGGCCCCGGTCACCTGGGCCATGGTGGTGCGACCCAGGCCACGGCGGCGTCGACATCGTCGACCGCGGCCACCCCGGGTGGCAGCGGCGGGCGGTCGACCATGACGACCGGCAGACCGAGGTCCCGGGCGGCGRCGAGCTTCGCCGCGGTCATCGTTCCGCCACTGTTCTTGGTCACGAGGACGTCGACGCGGTGCCGGCGCAGCAGGGCGGTCTCCCCGGCGACGTCGAACGGCCCACGATCGAGGATGACGGTCAGTCGTGGCGGTACCGGGCCGGTCGGCGGCTCGACCGACCGGGCCAGGAACCAGGGCCGGTGCAGGCCGGCGAACAGGGCGAGGTCGGTTCGCCCGGTGGTCAGGAACACCCGTGGGGCTGGATCGGAATGCGGGCGCGGTCCGGGTAGGACGAACCGGTCGAGCAGGGCGACCGCGCCGGCCAGCGACGGGACCCGGCGCCAGTCGTCGCCGGGCTGCTCGCGCCAGCTCGACCGGCGCAGGACGAGCAGCGGAACGCCGGTGGCGCGCGCGGCCTGTGCGGCGTGCGTGGTCATCGTCGCGGCGAACGGGTGGGTCGCGTCGACCACCGCATCGATCCGTTCGGCCCGCAGGTAGTCGACCAGGCCCGCCGCCCCGCCGAAGCCGCCGATCCGGATTTGGCAAGACGGTGGCAGCGCAGGCTCGCGGACTCGACCGGCCAACGAGTAGACGATCTCGATGCGTTCCGTGCCGGCGGGATCCGGGGAGCCGAGCCTGGTCGCCAGGCGGCGCGCCTCCCCGGTTCCGCCGAGCAGCAGCAGGCGGCGTGCCCCGGTCACCGAGCCCCGGGGGCGCCCGGTCACCGAGCCCGAGGGGCGGGATCCGGGCCACACGGCGCGGCGTTTGCCGGGGAGGCCTGGGAAACCGGGGAGGCCGGGGGAACGGACGACACGCATCCGTCCGGTCCGAAGCGTTCCCGGGAGTACAGGTAGCTGTCCCGGAAACCCTCCGCGGCCAGGGCGCGACCCACGATGATCACGGCCGTCCTGGTGAGCCCCGCGGCCCGCGCCCGACCGGCGATGTCGGCGAGCGTGCCGCGCAACACGATCTCGTCGGCCCGGCTGGCCCAGGCGACGACGGCTGCCGGGCAGTCCGTACCGTAGTTCGGCACGAGCTCGGCGACGAGCGTCTCGATACGGTGCACGGCCAGGTGCAGCACGAGGGTCGCCCCCGACCGGCCGAGGGTGGCGAGGTCCTCGCCGGGCGGCATGGGACTGGACAGCACGGCCGTGCGGGTCAGCACCACGCTCTGGGCGACGCCGGGAACCGTCAGCTCCCGGCGCAGCGACGCCGCCGCCGCGGCGAAGGCGGGGACACCCGGCGTCACGTCGTAGGCGATCCCGGCCGCGTCGAGCCGGCGCATCTGCTCGGCGACGGCGCTGTAGAGCGACGGGTCGCCGGAGTGCAGGCGGGCGACGTCGTGACCGGCGGCGTCGGCCGCGACCAGCTCCGCGACGGTGTCGTCCRACGGCATCCGGGCGGTGTCGACGAGACGGGCCCCGGGCGGGCAGTGTGCCAGCAGCTCGACCGGGACGAGACTGCCGGCGTACAGGCAGACCGGGCAGGATGCGATCAGATTCCGGCCGCGGACGGTGATGAGGTCGGCGGCGCCCGGTCCGGCCCCGATGAAGTGCACGGTCACGCCGGCCCCCGCCGGTTGTCTCCGGGCAGCTGGACGTCTCCGGGCAGCTCGGCGGCGGGGGCGGCGGACGCTCGGCGCATGCTGCTGGGCACAACCGGGCACGCTAGCAGGACGCCGGCGGCGGCGAGCCCCCTCGGGGACGCTCCGGCACGGGCGTCGCTGGGCGTCGCGATCCGGCTGCTCGCGCACTGACGGGAAGCCGGACACCGCCCTCCGGAACGTCAGAGAGACCGCGGCCGCCGCGCCGCCACCCCCTCACCGGTTGCGGCGTGGGCCGTGGCCGCAGGCCGTGACCTGCGCCGCGGCCTCGTCCCTGCCAGCGGACGCCGGCTCGGTCCGCACCGGGTCACCCGGCGACGGGCCGGGCTGCGACGGGTTGGTCGGTGTGCCGTCCTCGTCGGAGCCGGCCCGCGCGACGGTGGCCGGGGTGCCGGTGTACAGCGGCGGTAGGGTGGTCAGCCCCCGAACCGTCGCGGGCCGGAAGATCCGTCGTTTCCGCCACACGAACAGTCCGGCCGCGATGGCCAGGACACCGCGGCCGTTGATTGTGTAGAGCGCGATCCCGCCTTCGTACTGCAGGATCGCGGCCACCAGCGCCAGCAGGCCCAGGAGAGCCGCTGGATGGCGACATTCGCGCAGCGCGTACTCCAGTCGGACGAGGACGAATCCTGCCAGAGCCGCGAGGGTCACCATCCACGGCGGACCGCCGATGGGCAGCAGCTCACCGAGCTGGGTGGGCAGGCGGTCGAACGCGTTGGTGATCCCGTAGGTGTCGGACAGGCGCGTCTTGAGGGAACGCGACTCCAGGTCGGAATTCAGTTTGTCGGGATTGAGAAAACGCGGGACGGCGATGTTGACGTCGTTCCACAGGGTTACCGGACCGATGGGCGGAGAACCGTCGCGGAGCCGTCGCAGGATTATCGACGGGTAGGAGTTCCCGTCCAGGCGGACCCCGAGGTCTCCCACCTCGCCCGGGTTTATCCCGCCTTCCAGATGGGTCAGACCGGAGGCCAGGGCCTGCAGGCGCTGCCCGGGACCCACGCTGTACCCGAACACCTGCCGGCCCGCGTCCGCGCGTGCCCCGTAGATGACGACGTAGGCYAGAACCACGAGCGCGACGACCGAGACGAGCTGCCGTCGGCGTATGGGAATCCCGACGATGGACAGTAGGTAGATCACCGCGCCCGCGGCTATCGCCACCGGCAGCCGCTGCCCCGCCAGTGTGTGCAACGTACACTGGACGCCGAGCACCGGGAGGAATCCGCGGCCCTTCGTCCGCACGAGCACGGCGAAGCTTCCCAGGGCGAGGCCGACGACCAGGAACTGCGTCGCGAAGCCGCTGACGAGGTAGGGACTGCCGGTGACCGTCGAGGGGTCCGCGTGGCCGGGCGAGGTGTTCCTGCCGACCGCTGTCACGGCCACCGCAGCCAGGGCCAGCGGAGTCAGGACCCGCCAGTCGAAGAAGTCCAAGACTTCCTCCCGGCGGAAACCGGTGGACGGCGGCGTGCGCGGGGTCGCGAAGCGATAACCGAAAGCGAACGCGAGCAGGGAGAACCCGACCAGAACGGTGTAGGCCGCGACGTCGGACTCCGTGGTCAACAGCCGGTTGTCACTGTAGGACGGCACCAGGACCTGCAGGACCTCCGTCACCCCGTGGTAGACGATGGCGGCACCGACGAACATCAGCCCGAGACTGGACACGGCGTGCCGGCCCCGACCGCGAACCACCACGACCAAGGCGAGCCCCTGCAGCAGCAGACCCAGCGCTAGCGTGGCCGACACTCCGCACCTCCGCCCGTCGTGCCGGGTGCTCTCCGGGGGAGCCCCGGTCCGATGGTGACCGGCCCGGGCGACCCGAACCGCGCCATCCTTCCCGCATGGTGAACAGGCTTGATAAATCCGTTTACAGACGATTTCTGAACGGCCGCCGTTGCACGTCTGCTTCCGGCGTTGGGCTGAAGACCGTCGACCGGATAGCTCCGCGTGCTGCCCATGAACATCTCCGGACCGATCTCTACCAGGCCGCAGCCCAGATCTTCGTCGACCTCGTGGAGTACACCGACTCCCCACGGGCCTGAGCCGGGCCGGTGGTGGACGGGCCSGGTCACGACGCCGCGGGTGGGGGGGCCTCGCGGTTGGCGCCCCGCAGCGCCAGCGTCATGATCCTGCGTTCCGGGGGTTGCTCCGGAATGGCCGCGGCGGTGTCGGTTGTTCGGTCGGGACGGTCGGGACGGTCGAATCTGTCGKGACGTTCGAAGGGGATGGGCTCGCGCACCGGCATCGCCGCGTCCCCCCGGACGACGACGAGCCCGTCCAGTACCTCCTCCAGCAGCGGCGCCGCCGTCACGTCGACCGCGGCCGCACCGGTGATGACCGCACAGAGGATCCACCGCGGCCCCTCGATGCCGAAGATGCGGGCGGGCAGGCGGCCGACGGCCGTGTCGAGCGGCATGCGCAGCTCGGGGCCGTAGGGCCCGTCCTCGTCGTTCCATTCCGTGTCCTCCGGTGCCGAGAGCACCAGGTCCTCGTGGATCGACGCCCACAGGCCGCCGCTGCGCGGGGCGGCGAGGACGGACAGCTCCAGGACGGATGTCCCGTCCATCGCGGCCAGGGTGGGCATCGGCCCGGAGGCCGAGACCCGGATCCGGGTGCCGTTCACCCGCGGCACCACGAGAGCTCCGAAATCCGCTCGCGCCCGGCCGTCATCGGGCGCGTCCACCGCGTCGAACGGACCCCGGCCCAGCCGGGCGCCCCCGCTCGTCGTGGCGCTGGTTCCCGTGGCACCGGTTCCCGTTTCACCGGGCTTCCTCGCGTCACCGTCGCCCTTACCGGCCGCGGTACCGGCCCCGGTACCGGCCCCGGTGCCGGCATGGTCGTCCGGCTCCGGCTGCGCCGACTTTCGGCGCCGACGGTGGATGAGTAGCCCTCCTAGCATCCTGACCACCTCCCAGGAAGAAGCTTGGAGTGGCTGATGGATTACTTAAGGTAGGCGCGCCGCTGGTGGGGCCGGGAGATTCCCCGGGAGGTTGGCCGGGCCGCAACGTCCTCGGATCGGCCCTGATGGAGGCACGCGACAGGTCGCGGGCGGTGTACGGCCCCCGCGATGTGCCCGAGTAAATCGCGCAACGGGATGRCCGGGCGCTGAGTTGTCCGGGACCATCGGACAGGTGTCAGTTCCACATCAGAAGGCGTCGCTRCCTAAGTCCTGGATGGTCTCCGAGTCACTGAGCGGAGGGATGAAGCTCCCTTTCGTTGTCGGCCTGGACGACTCGGACACGCCCTACGACGTCGTCGACGCACTCGCCCTGGCTCCTTTCACAACCGGTGAGCAGCCCTGGGCCCGCAGTGCCCGGGTCGACCGGCTCCGGCCGGGAGCCACGCTGCTGCCGTCAGGGGCAAGGGTCCTGCGCGCGGTTGTCGAGGAGTCCCGCGATTCACGTCTCGCGGTCGGCGAGGGCTGGACAGTGCGAGCCGTGCGCTGGCGCGGCGGGGGTGGTGAGGTGACCGTCACCGCGGTGAGCGAACAGCTCGCCCGGGTGGTGATCGAGGACGTGCTCCGCTCGTCCGTCGCCGAGAGCGGTGCGGACAACGCCGTCAACATGGGTTTCTGGTATCTGTCCAGTCAACGTGGTCCGATCCGGACCAGCCGCCGGACGGCCACCACGACGTGGGCTTCGATCCGCGCCAACTACGCGTCGGCCGCCGTGGGCCCGCTCGACCGGCTCATGGCGGTTCGCCGGGACAACGTGGTCGGCCGCCTGATCCTCCTGCATGGTCCGGCGGGAACCGGGAAGACGACCGTGCTGCGGGCCCTGGCGAACGAATGGCGATCCTGGTGCCAGGTCGACTGCGTCCTGGATCCCGAGGCGCTGTTCGCCGATCCCGCCTACCTGATGGAGGTCGCGATCGGCTTCGACGACGACGGGGACCCGGAGGGGGAGAGCGCCGACGCCCGCGGCGCCGACGGCGGGGGTACCGACGGCGGGGGTACCGACGGCGGGGGTACCGACGGCGGGATCGCGTGGGCCGGGGATGCGGACAGCGGCGATGCCGGGTCCGGGGATGCGGACAGTCATGGTGCCCAGGCCGCGGCGACCGACCGCATGGGCGAGCCACCCGCCCACCGGTGGCGGCTGCTGGTGATCGAGGACTGCGACGACCTGATCCGTGGGGACGGCCGGGGTGCGGCTGGCCAGCAGCTCTCTCGACTGCTGAACCTCACCGATGGTCTGGTCGGGCAGGGCCGCGAGGTGTTGGTCGCCCTGACCACGAACGAGGATCTGCTGCGCATGCATCCCGCGGTTGTCCGTCCCGGCCGCTGTCTTGCCCAGATCGAGGTGGGAGCCCTGCCACACACCGAGGCGGTGTCCTGGCTGGGCTCCGCGGAGGGAGTCCGGTCGAGCATGACGCTGGCGGAGCTGTTCGCCCTGCGGGACGGCCGGGGCCTGCCGCGGCCCACCACCACGGACGCCCGCCACGGCATGTACCTGTGACGGCTGCGCGCCGTACTCCCGATTCGGGCCCGCCTGGCCGGGAGCGGGCCGGGTAGTCCCGCCGGCCCGACGGCGCCGCGCCCTGCGCGGTGCCGTCGGGTGGCCGGACCGTCCCGGTCGGACGCCACCGGTCAGGCATCGCTAAAGTTAGCCACCGGGGAGCAACCGGTGTATTTCGGATCGCCGGATCCTGGTCTTGGTCTCGKTCGTGGGTGAATGTCGGTGAAGGGGTGAAGGTCCGGCAACGGCAACGGGGATCGGCCGTCTGCCCGACGGTCCCCGCCGCCGTCTGCCTTGACGACGAGGTTAGCGGTCGTTAACTTGGGGGCGTTGTTTCGGGGCCCGACGTCCACTCGTGGGGGTGACTGTGAGCGCAGCACGCGCCGGAACCATCGCGGGTCGGCGGTCCGACGAGGTCCGGCGGTCCTCGGCCATGCCGGTCCTGACCAGTCGGGTCGATGCCGCGGGTGAACAGGGACGGCGCAATRCCGAGAGGCATTGGCACGCTGTGACCGATCTCCAGGAGCGGTTGGCGGTGGCGGCGGTCGGCGGGTCGGAGCAGGCGCGGTCCCGCCACGTGGCTCGCGGCAAACTCCTGCCCCRCGACCGGGTCGACACGCTGCTCGACCGGGGGAGTCCTTTTCTGGAGCTCTCCCCGCTCGCCGCGAACGGCTTTTACGAGGATCCGGTTCCGGGGGCGGGCATCATCACCGGCATTGGCCGGATCTCGGGTCGGGAATGCATGGTAGTCGCCAACGATGCCACGGTCAAGGGTGGCACCTACTATCCGTTGACCGTGAAGAAGCATCTGCGCGCCCAGGAGGTGGCGCTACAGAATCGGCTGCCCTGTGTCTATCTGGTCGACTCTGGGGGAGCGTTTCTTCCGCTGCAGGACCAGGTCTTCCCGGATCGGGAGCATTTCGGGCGGATCTTCTTCAACCAGGCCCGGATGTCCTCGCTGGGAATCTCCCAGATCGCGGCGGTGCTCGGTTCGTGCACGGCGGGCGGCGCGTACGTTCCCGCGATGGCCGACGAGGCGGTGATAGTCAGGAATCAGGGGACGATCTTCCTCGGTGGTCCGCCGCTCGTGAAGGCCGCGACCGGCGAGGTGGTGTCGGCCGAGGATCTCGGCGGCGGGCTGCTGCACTCCCGCACCTCCGGGGTGACCGACCACCTGGCCGAGGACGACGCCCATGCGCTGCGGATTGTGCGCTCMATCGTCGCGGGCCTCGCGCCGCGCGGGCCGCGGCCGTGGGAACTGGAGCCGACCGAGGCACCGACGGTCGACCCGGCCGGGCTGTACGCCGCGGTACCGACGGACGGGCGTACCCCCTATGACGTGCGAGAGGTGATCGCGCGCATCGTTGACGGCAGCCGTTTCGCGGAGTTCAAGAAGGAGWACGGAACGACGCTGGTCACTGGGACCGCCCGCCTCCATGGCCATCCCGTGGGGATCGTCGCGAACAACGGGGTGCTCTTCGGCGAGTCGGCGCTGAAGGGCACCCATTTCATCGAGCTCTGCGATCAGCGCGGTATCCCGTTGGTGTTCCTGCAGAACATCACCGGTTTCATGGTGGGTCGGGAGTACGAGGCCGGCGGCATCGCGAAGCATGGCGCGAAGATGGTTAACGCGGTTGCCTGTGCCCGGGTGCCGAAGTTCACCGTGGTGATCGGCGGTTCGTTCGGCGCGGGTAACTACTCGATGTGCGGCCGGGCATTCTCGCCCCACTTTCTGTGGATGTGGCCGAATGCCTGCGTCTCGGTGATGGGCGGGGAGCAGGCGGCGGCGGTGCTGGCGACCGTGCGCCGGGACCAGATGGAAGCCGCGGGGGTCGCCTGGAGCGAGRCCGACGAGGTCGCCTTCCGGGCGCCGATCCTGAATCGGTACGCGGAGCAGGGCAGCCCGTACTATTCGACCGCTCGGCTGTGGGACGACGGTGTCATCGATCCGGCCGACACCCGTATGGTGCTGGGCCTGGGCCTGTCGGTGGCGGCGAACGCTCCGCTGGAACCGGTGGGCTACGGCGTCTTCCGGATGTGAGGGGGACATCCTGGCGTGCGGAAACATCCGATGTGAGGAAACCAATCGTGAGGATCAAGGGTGTCCACGGCTGATCTGTCCGCCACGAATCACGCAGGCGGCGATCCCGGCATCGCGGGTTCCGCCGGTTCCGCCGGTCACGGCGGCGGTGCCGGCCACGGTCCGGATGGCCATTCCACGCCGGCCCGGCCGGCGGGCGTCGTGCCGCCGAGGGCACCGGGAACGTCGGGTCTGACGTTCTCGTCGGTGCTCGTCGCGAACCGGGGTGAAATCGCCGTCCGGGTGATCCGCACACTGCGCGATCTCGGTATCCGGTCCGTCGCCGTCTACTCAGACGCCGACGCTGGGGCGCGGCACGTCCGGGAGGCGGATGTCGCGGTGCGGCTGGGCCCGGCGCCCGCGAAGGAGAGCTACCTCAGCATCGAGGCCGTGCTGGAGGCGGCGAGGGTATCCGGGGCGGAGGCCGTCCATCCCGGTTATGGCTTCCTCGCCGAGAACGCGGCCTTCGTACAGGCCTGTGAGACGGCCGGAGTGCTCTTCATCGGACCGTCGCTTGCCGCGGTGCAGGTGATGGGCGACAAGATCACCGCGCGGCGGACGGTGGCGGAGGTGGGGGTGCCGGTCGTGCCGGGCCGGTCGGCGCCGGGCATGAGCGATGCCGCGATCGCCGAGGCCGCCGGTCAGATCGGCTATCCGGTGCTGCTCAAACCCTCGGCAGGGGGTGGTGGCAAGGGGATGCGCATCGTCCGCGAGCCCGCCCGACTGCCGGAGGCGATCGCGTCGGCCCGCCGGGAGGCCGCCGCCGGCTTCGGGGACGACACCCTGTACGTGGAGCGGTTCATCACCCGTCCCCGCCACGTCGAGGTCCAGATCCTCGCCGACGAGCACGGCAGCGTGCTCCACCTGGGTGAGCGGGAGTGCAGCCTGCAACGGCGCTACCAGAAGATTGTTGAAGAGGCGCCGGCGCCGGCGCTCGACGCGCGGACCAGGGAGCGGCTCGGGGGGGCGGCGGTCGCCGTCGCCAGCGCCGTCGGCTACGTCGGAGCGGGCACGGTCGAGTTCATCCTGTCCGCCGACGCGCCGGATGAGTTTTACTTCATGGAGATGAACACCCGGCTCCAGGTCGAGCATCCGGTCACCGAGCTGGTGACGGGGGTGGACCTGGTCGCCGAGCAGATCCGGATCGCGGCCGGGGAGCCGTTGCGCTTCGGTCAGGCCGACATCCGCCTAACCGGGCACGCGGTGGAGGCGCGGATCTACGCCGAGGACCCCGGGCGGGGATTCCTGCCGACCGGCGGTAGGGTGCTGACTTTCCGGGAACCGGCCGGGCCGGCCATCCGCGTCGACGCCGGCATCGGGGCCGGGGACATCGTGAGCACCACGTATGATCCTATGCTGGCCAAGGTGATCGCCTGGGGCGCGGACCGCGCCGCCGCGATCGCCCGCCTCGACACCGCGCTCGCCGGCACGGTCCTGCTCGGGGTGACGACCAACATCGGCTTCCTGCGCTCGCTGCTCGCCCATCCGGACGTCGTCGCCGGGCGGCTCGACACCGGTCTCGTCGAACGTGATCTCGCCGCCCTCACCCAGGACGATCTGCCCGGCGAGGCGTTCCTCGGATACGCCCTGGCCAGGCTGCTGACGTTGCAACCGGCCGGTCCGGTGGTCGACCCGTGGGACATCCCCTCCGGATGGCGGCCCGGTGAGCCCGCGTGGCTGACCTGGGAGGTCGCCCTGCCCGGTGGGGCAGTACCGTCCGGCGGCCCCGACGGCGCCGAACCTGGTGGCAGCGCGCCACCCGAGATCGGGGCCGGGGTTGAGGGCGGGGCCGGGAACATCCACGGGGATGGGAACATCCACGGGGATGGTAACGGCCACGGGGATGGGGTGGAGCCGGGACGCGGGGAGCGGACGGTGTCAACGCTGCGGGTCGCGGCGCGCGGCACCCCCGACGCGGCCCGGGTCCGGATCGCCGACGGGCCGCCGGTCGCCGCATCGGTCAGTCAGCTCGGCGACGAGCTGCTCGTCACGATCGGTGCGGTCACCACCCGGTGGGCCTACGCGTGGGAGCCCGCCGACGGGATCCTCTGGCTTGGCCGCGACGGTGGGGCGTGGGGCCTGGCCGAGGTGATTCCGGTGGCGGGCACCGGGGCCGGGCCGGTGCCCGGCGGGCAGGCGCGTAGCCCCATGCCGGGCACGGTGACCGCGGTGTTGGTCGAACCGGGGATGACCGTGGCGGACGGGCAGTCGCTGGCCGTCGTCGAGGCCATGAAGATGGAGCACACCGTCTCGGCGACGGGCGCCGGGATCGTCAAGGAAGTACTCGTCCGGCCCGGCGACCTCGTCGCCCTGGACCAGCTGCTGGTGGTGATGTCCGTGGCGGGCCCGGCCGACCCCGACCCCGAATCCGGAGCAGTCGCTCCGGCGGGCCGGCGAAATGTGGAGGGTTGAGCATGGTTTGACGCCGTCGGACCGTGCTCAACCCTCCACAACTTTCCGTTGTCCTTTCCGTTGTCCGCGGCGGCCACCCTGGGTCGGTCGCCGGAGTCAGTGCAGGCCGGAAACGTCAATCCTTCTCTCAGCGCCCAGCCAGCCGCCGCAGGAGCGTCTTGCGGGCATCGGCCTCGGCCAGGTTGGACAGGTCGAGGTGGGCCGAGGAGGCCTGATCGAATGCGGCCGGCACGGCACAGGCCTCGACCAGGACGGTGACGAGTCTGCACGCGGACCCGGTCGGGTCATCCGCGTCCAGGGCCGCGCGCCCGGGTTGCGTCGGTCCCCGGCCGGGTGGATGTCCGTCCGAGGCAGGTCAGGGCGACGGCCAGCAGGGACAGCGGGATCTGGTCGCGCCACAGGTCGACCAGACCGGCCCGGCGTGCCCAGTCCTTCGCCGCCGATCGGACCCGGTCGATGAGCAGGAACAGCCACCGCGGCACGAGGTCTCCGTCCTGCTCCGGGTCGAGCAGCAGATCGATGACGGCGGTGCGTTGCGCCGCGGACAGCTCCGACAGTCTCCGGGCAAGGATGTGCAGGACCAGATGGACGGGATCCCGGGTGAGCACGGCGTCGGCCGCGTACCGCGACAGGTCGATCAGCTGATACGTCGTGTCGACGTTGCGCAGTGAGGACGGGATCAGGATGTTCTCGATGTGCAGGTCGCCGTGGGCCTTCCCGACGAAGGTCGGGATGCGAATACCGTCCGTGCGCGATGGATCCAGGACCAGTGCGAACGGGTTCGGCAGTGGGTTGTCCTCGCCTTCGGCGTCGATGGTGGGGCCGGGGTACGCAGCGGCGGTGCGCCGCGGGCGGTTGCCCGGGGCGAGCCGCTCGGTGAGCTGACGCGCAAGGATGGTCGGCACGTCCAGTGACGGCAGAAGGGCCGGCCCCACCCACTCATCGAGGACCACCCCGACCACCCCGAATCGTGAAGTACACCATGACCCGGGCTGGCAGCAGCCTGGTACGCCGTTCCTGCCGTTTCGTCTCCACCAGCGCTTCATCGACGAGATCCCGGGGAACGATTCTGGCGAGCACACCGATCGAAATACGGTCGGTCAGCCGCTCGCTGTCCACGGCTGGCAATTCCACCTCAACATCGAGGATTCAGCGACCCACCTCGGGGACGCCAACATCTCCGCCAACTTGATCATGGACAAGGCCGGGCACAAGTCGCTGCGCAGCGTGCAGCGCTACGTCAAGCCGGGCCTGGCCGCCGTGCACCAGGCCACCGAGGTGCTGTCCGGCCCGCGGCGCCGGGAGTAGCTCGGGATSAACGCAGGTTGGGCATATCCGCGCGGTCGTGCATCTGCTGGCCACCGCTCATCGAGGAGGGCCGGGACCTGTCCTCGATGAGCGGCATCCTGGCCGACAGCTCCTATCGTCTGTTGCCGGCCGGACGGCCGGGCCTCACGTCAGGTGCCGGGTGAAGAACCGGGCCGCAGCGTCCCCCGCGAACTGCGGGACGCCGGTGTGCCCGCCCAGATTGGCGTGCAGCGTCTTCTCCTTGGAGCCGAAGGCGTCGAACAGGTCCAGGGCCAGCTGCCGGTCGTTTCCTTCGTCGTCCCACTGCAGCAGGACGTGCAGCGGAATGGTGACCTGGCGGGCCTCCTCGAACATGGTGTGGGGCACGAAACTCCCGGCGAACAGAACGGCGGCCGAGATGCGCGGCTCGACCACCGCCAGCCGGATCCCGATGGCGATCACTCCCCCCGAGTACCCGACCGGGCCGCCGATCTCGGGCAGCGAAAGGAAGGCGTCCAGGGCGGCCTGCCATTCCGGGACCGCCTTTTCGACCAGCGGGAGGACGAGCCGGTCCACGATCTCCTCGTCGACCGGCTCGCCGGCCTTCAGCGCCCGGTGCAGGTCGACGCGGGCCTGCTCAGCGGTGGCGGAACGGGGCCGGTCACCGCTTCCGGGGAGCTCGATGGTGGCCGCGGCGAAGCCGTCCGCCGCGGAGCGCCGGGCCCGGGCCACCAGTCGGGGGTACATCTTGTGCAGTCCGCCGGGGTGACCGAGCAGGATCAGCGGGGCCGGTGCGGATGCGGATGCGGGAGTCCACAGGATGCCGGGGATCTCGCCGAGGGTGAATGCGCGTTCGAGGACACCGTCGTCGAGGCGCTGTTCAGACGTGAATCGCATGGTCGTGCCTTTCGGGAGTGCTTGTGAACGGCGCTCCCGGACGACCTATCGCCCGACCGTGACCCCGGAGGGGAGCACCCATGTCGATACTGCGTTCACGGGTACCACCTCCTCGTTCTTTCGCACGGCCTCCGGCAAGCTAGCAGTGGTCACCGTGATCCGCCAACAGGTTTTCCCAGAGGCTCCGTGGCCGGATGCCCCGGAGCCACTCGCAGCGCTCCGCTAGCCCGATGGCGCGGTGCGCGGTKGCGTCCCTCGACGACCTGGCGCAGATCATCGCCGGGTTGAGGCTGTCCGTGGGGGACCACACTGGCAGCGACCGTTGATCGGGTGGTCTGTAGTCGAGCGCTTCTTGGGTTAGCTGTCACGGTGCGTCACGCCGAGGGGCTCCTTGTTGTCAGGAGCGACGCTGTGACACGGGGGTTGTCAGGGGCCACCGGACAAGGCGTAGGAGTAGAGCAGGATCAGCGTCGCGGCGACTCGATCTAGCAGCGGAMGGTCGGTGTCGGTGACGGCGCGGCGGCGGGCGAGGAACTCCTCGGCATGCCAGGCATCTCGTACTCCAGTGACAGTGATCCTTACGTGGTCGCGGCACGGGCGACGGCCGACTGGTTGGCTCGGATCCGGGTTTGGAAGTGGTAGAGGCGGGCGCGTGCCTGGTGGCGACGACGCCAGTCCGACCACCATGTGATCATCGCTGCTGGGATAGCAGCCTGTCCGAACAGGGCGAGGACGTGCCGGATTTCGTTGGAACTGAACGGAATCATCTGCTCCTCCAACCAGTCCCGCAGCTCGGCGTTCGCGCCGTACACCTCGTCACCGGCGACYCAGCCCAGCTCCCGATGAGCCARCCAGAACCGGCGGATCATGTCCAGGGCCAGCAGTGGTTTCGTCGCGAACCCCGCCGTCGGGGCACCCCCGCCGCGGCGCACCGATCCCGGTCCTCGGTCCAAACCGGCCTCCCACACCGCCACGTCCGACCCGGATACACTCCGCGCCGCGGYCACCGCGGATTCTTTGTTGGTTCTCACAAACTACGGAGGATCACAGGGTGGCCACCCCCGTTCGGACGCCACGCCGCCACCCCACACAGAGACCACACATCSGCCACTGTCACTGGAGTACTAGGCACGGTTGACGGTCTCCAGACCGCGCCCAACCCGCCACACTTGTCCGTCGCGACCATCCGTCGCGACGTCGGCCCCCGGCCGAGGCCGTGCTGCGGCGGGTCGTCGGACGTTGACGAGCGCGCAGGTATCGAGGCCACGGATGCCCACCCATGGCACAGTGGGAATCCGTGACAGGTGAACGTATGGCTACGGCCGGGTAGCAAGGACGATCAACCGCGCCGATGTAATGGCGTCGTAAGGTTTCCCTTGATAGCTGCCTCGGGTGTCAGTGATGCGAAAATCAGCATGAGTTATGTTGTTCCGCTCGCGGGGCGGCACGTCGTGTCACGGATCTCGATGCTCACGGGCAGCACGACCACTTCCGAGGCGTCCAGGTTCTGGGAAGCATCCGGAACAGCGTCGAGGAGACTGAGCAGCAACTCGGCGGCGATCTTCCCCTGACGGGCCAGCGGCTGGACGACCGTCGTCAGCTCGAACACCTCTGCCTTGTCGTGCCCGCCGAAGCCGATAACAGACATGTCCTCCGGCACGCGGAGCCTGGCACGGCGCAACGCCCGCAGCGCACCCATCGCCATCTCGTCGTCCGCGACGAACACCGC